>CAIXQV010000122.1 GCA_903921605.1 uncultured Planctomycetaceae bacterium
ATCACTCTCGTCACAGCAGAAGACGCAGTCAATGATCTTTGCGAAGTCCGATTCTGCCGTGACTCATGATCCGAGTACTAAACGCTATTAGTCCACAGATGAACGCTGATAAACACGGATGAAATCGCAGTGTTGATAGCACGGAACCTTAAATCCACGGCTGCTGAATCAACTGCGTTTTCGAATGTATTACTTTCGCGGCAATGTCGTCCGTCTCTTGTCCTGCACTTATCTGTGTTCACCTGCGTTTATCTGTGGACAATCACTCTCGTCACAACAGTAGACGCAGTCGATGATCTTTGCGAAGTCCGATTCTGCCGTGACTCATGATCCGAGTACTAAACGCTATTAGTCCACAGATGAACGCAGATAAACACGGATGAAATCGCAGTGTTGATGGCATGGAACCTTAAATCCACGACTGCTGAATCAACAGCGTTTCCCAATGAATTCATTGCGCGACCATGTCGTCGGTCTCTTGATTTGCTCTTATCCGTGTTCATCTGTGGACAATCACTCTCGTCGCAACGGAAGACGCAGTCAATGATCTTTTCGAAGTCCGATTCTGCCGTGACTCATGATCTGAGTAGTAAACGCTATTAGTCCACAGATGAACGCAGATAAACACGGATAGAGTCGCAGTCTTGCTGGCATGGAAACTTAAATCCACGCCTGCTGAATCAACAGCGCTTCCCGATGCATTAGCCTCGCGGCAATATCGTCCGTCTCTTGAATTGCACTTATCTGCGTTCATCTGCGGACAAACAAGCACAACGAAAGACGAAAAAAGCCCGGCACCTTGCGATGCCGGGCTTCTGATTCAGTCAATTGAGGACGGACAGGAATGTCCATCCTGCGATTGAAGGCTACTTCTTGCCCTTCTTTGATTCACTCGCTTTCGCTTCTTCAAGGGCTGCCTGAGCAGCTGCAAGACGAGCGACTGGAACGCGGTATGGACTGCAGCTCACGTAGTTCAGGCCGATCTTGTGGCAGAACTTCACGCTCTCTGGGTCACCACCGTGTTCGCCGCAGATGCCCAGCTTGATGTCCGGACGAGTCTTGCGGCCCTTCTCAACAGCCATCTGCATCAGCTGGCCAACGCCAACCTGATCCAGAGTCGCGAACGGGTTCTTCTTGAAGATCTCGTTCTCGGTGTATGGCAGCAAGAAGTTACCCATGTCGTCGCGGCTGATGCCGAGAGCGGTCTGAGTCAGGTCGTTCGTGCCGAAGCTGAAGAACTCCGCAGTGTTTGCGATCTCGTCAGCGGTGAGGGCACCACGTGGGACTTCGATCATCGTGCCAACCATGTAATTGAAAGTGATCTTCTTCTCAGACATCACTTCCTTGGCGACTCGATGAATGATCTCCACCTGCAGGTCGAGTTCCTTCTTGAAGCCGACGAGCGGAACCATCACTTCAGGATTCACTGGAATCTTCTTCTTGGCGACGTCAGCAGCCGCTTCGAAGATCGCTCGAGCCTGCATTTCCGTGATTTCCGGATACGCAATACCCAGACGGCAACCGCGGTGACCGAGCATCGGGTTGAACTCGTGCAGCTGAGCAACGCGAGCCTTCACCTTGTCCGGCTTTACGCCCATCTTCTTGGCGAGGTCGGCCTGAGCCTTGTCGTCGTGAGGAACGAATTCATGCAACGGCGGATCCAACAGTCGGATCGTCGCTGGCAGACCCTTCAGAGCCTTGAAGATGCCCGTGAAGTCTTCTCGCTGATAAGGCAGAAGCTTCGCAAGAGCTTTCTTGCGGTCTTCCAGGTTGTCGGCGAGAATCATTTCTCGAACGGCGTCGATACGATCACCTTCGAAGAACATGTGCTCGGTTCGTGTCAGACCGATCCCCTGGGCGCCGAACGCGATGGCCTGTTCGGTCTGCTCTGGATTGTCCGCATTGGTTCGGACAGCCAGGCGAGTCACCTTTGAGCACCATTCCATCAACTGCTTGAATGCCAGGAACTTTTCCGTCTTGGCGGCGGCCTTGTCACCGAAGAGCAGGCCCATCACGATGCTGGATGGACCAGTCTTGACTTTGCCACCGTAGATCGTGCCAGCAGTACCGTCGATGCTCAGATGGTCAACGCCTTCTTTGAAGGTCTGACCAGCAATCTTGACAGTCTTCTTGTTGTAGTCGATCTCTACAGCGCTTGCACCGCAGATGCAGACTTTGCCCATCTGACGAGCGACGAGAGCTGCGTGTGAAGACACACCGCCCTTGGCTGTCAGAATGCCCACAGCAGCGATCATCCCACGGAGGTCTTCCGGTGAGGTTTCGTTGCGGACGAGCAGAACGCTTTCGCCCTTTTCGGCAGCGGCTGCAGCGCGGTCGGCGTTCAGATAGATGACGCCAGACGCAGCACCTGGACCAGCAGGAAGTCCGGTCGCAAGAATCTTGGCCTTCTTGATTTCTGCGAGGTCGAAGTCCGGAGCAAGAAGCTGCTCAAGCTGATCAGCCGGGTTACGCATGATAGCGGTTTCCCAGTCGATGAGCTTTTCTTTGACCATGTCCATGCTGAACTTCAGAGCCGCAGCGGCAGTTCGCTTGCCGTTACGAGTCTGCAGCATGAACAGCTTGCCCTGCTGAATTGTGAACTCGACGTCCTGAACGTCCTTAAAGTGCTTCTCCAGAGTCGCGCGGACTTTCATCAGCTCGGCGAATGCTTTTGGCATGGCCGCTTGCAGCTTGGCTACAGGCTCTGGTGTTCGCACGCCGGCGACAACGTCTTCGCCCTGTGCGTTGATCAGGAACTCACCGTAGAACTCATTAGCACCGTTCGCCGGGTTACGTGTGAACGCCACGCCGGAACCGGAATCGTCGCCCGTGTTACCGTAAACCATCGCCTGGACGTTAACGGCAGTGCCCCACTCGGCTGGGATGTTGTACTTGCGGCGATAAACAATCGCACGGTCATTCATCCATGAGCCGAATACAGCTCCGGCTGCTCCGCGAAGCTGATCCCAAGGATCATTCGGGAACACTTTACCGGTACGCTCTTTAACAAGCGCCTTGAATTGCTTGACCAGTTCCTTCTGGTCGTCGGCAGTCAGATCGCTGTCGACGATGTCCTTTTTGTACTTCTTGTGTTTGAACTCTTCGATCACAACTTCAAACGGCTCATGATCTTCGCCTTCGCGCTTCTGCACGCCCAGAACGACGTCGCCGTACATCTGGATAAAGCGGCGGTAGCAGTCCCACGCGAATCGCTCGTTCTTCGTTGCAGCGACGAGAGACAGAACGGTCTCATCGTTAAGTCCGAGATTCAGAATCGTGTCCATCATGCCCGGCATGGAGTCGCGAGCCCCGGAACGAACGGCAACAAGCAGCGGCATGCCCTTCGCATCACCGAACTTGCAACCCATGATCTTTTCCATGTTCTTGACGCCAGCTTCCATCTGGCTCTGAAGTTCCTTCGGGTAGGACTTCTTGTTCGCGTAGAAGTAGGTGCATACTTCGGTCGTGATGGTGAATCCGGGAGGCACTGGGAGGTTGATGCGGGTCATTTCCGCGAGATTCGCGCCCTTGCCGCCGAGCAACGCCTTCATTGAGCCGTCGCCATCCGCCTTGCCATCACCCCAAGTGTAAACGTACTTTGCTTTTGCCATCGAATTGAACCTCAAGAATTTAGATAGGCTGAGACCCGTCACAGCCGACGTTGAAAGGCGAATCAGGCGACGCCGATCGCTGAAACCTTTCAGCACCGAGTCCCCAATTCGACGAGGCGAAATCTGCCCGAGACATTCTCGTTACAGAGCCCCCAAAATCCACGGCCAGAACTGACCGCTCGCAGCGCGCACCGCAACCGGAGACCGATTCGGCGGACAAACGAGCGGGCACGGTAGCAATGGCACCTATAAACTGCAAGTTCGTTCTTCGGGGGCGGCAGAACCCCGCAAACTTGAGACCCAAACATAGCCGCGGTGAGCGGCAGGGCGTCAGCCCTCCATGTGCGGCCCTGTCAGATTGTTGAGAAGTAAATCAATGACGATGACGGCGTGAAGTGGGATGGAATAGTGCGGCAGGTGGAACAAGACACGGAGGGCTGACGCCCAGCCGCTCGCCAGGTGTCCGGAACTCAGGGATTTCAGGGGCTTTTTGCTTGTCGAACTTGCGGCTTCTGAGCAATTCATCAGAATCCCTCAGCCTGCATGACAAAGTCAGTGATTGCTTTGCACGGGGAATTCAGGCTCCCCGTCATCCTAAGATTTTCGCGTTATCATCCGGAGCATCGGTTCATGGCGGTTCGTGGCGTACGTGGGGCAACCACTGTTGAGTCTGACGATCCGGCCTTGATTCGTGCGGCGGCACGGGAATTGATGGAAGAACTGCTTCGCCGCAATCAGATCACTGACTTTGATGAAGTGATCTCAGCGGTTTTCACAACGACTCAAGACCTTTGCTCCGCCTTCCCCGCGGAAGCCGCGCGGGCGATGGGGATGAGTCAGGTTCCGCTCTTGTGTGCTCAGGAAATCCCGGTTCCGGGTTCAATGCCACGCTGCATTCGAGTACTCCTGCATATCAACTCCGAGCGAACGCCGAAAGAAATTGAGCACGTTTATCTTCGCGATGCTCAAAAGCTGCGGCCAGACCTAAAGAGTGCGCAGTGAAGAGTGTGGTACTCGGGGAAATTCCTGAACCCGTTCCGCTCGCAGTCAGTTGATTTAATCGCTTAACGGCAGGCCGCAGGCGTCGCCGCGATTTCACCCACGTCTGCGGCTCGCTATTAAACGAGAACGCGTAGTACACGGCCAACATTCGACAGTGAATTCTCGACAGTGCAGCAGTGCACTTCCGAGCTCCTAAAAAATTCCTCCTGCTGCGAATTTGACCGGGATCCCAAGCTATTCAGCGGTTCAGTGTCGCTGGAGTCCAGCAGATTCGATCTTTGTTCGGAACAGGCCGCCAGTCAGCGTGCAATTGGCATAGCGGATGCTAAAAATGTTGGAACTCGCAGTTAACCACGATAATTGCGGGAGTGCTGCTCAAATAATTAGCACGGTTGCTGGGAATCTCTGCAGTCGGTCGATCCTAGGGGAACGTCTGGTTGCAGTGATTAAGAACGGGCGAGAACGTTTTTGGTGTCGGCGTAAGGCACCGCCCGGAGGTCCTGACCAGGAGGTCGCTTCAGTTACGGGAAGCAAGAGTAGTGCGCGGTTGTCGGAGGAAGCAGAACGCTGTTGTTCTGTCCGCAGTGACCGACGATTTCAGTGAGCCGTAACGTCACAGGTTTTTCCGGGAGGAGTAAGCAGAGAATGGCGAAGTCAAAATTAGAATACATCTGGCTGGACGGAACAAAGCCTACTCAGGTACTGCGTTCCAAGACCAAGATCATCAAGGACTTTGGTGGTACGCTCGAAGAATGCCCAGTTTGGTGCTTCGACGGCAGTTCAACAAATCAGGCTCCGGGTGGATCATCTGACTGCCTGCTGAAGCCAGTCGCAATCTTCGAAGATCCAGGTCGCTCCGACGCGTTTCTGGTCATGACAGAAGTCCTGAATCCAGACAGTTCGGTTCATGACTCCAACGGTCGCGCAACGATCGAAGACGATGACGACGATTTCTGGTTCGGCTTTGAGCAGGAATACTTCCTGTGGGATCGCGAAACCAATTTGCCACTCGGCTTCCCGGTTGGCGGATACCCAGCTCCACAGGGTCCATACTATTGCTCAGTCGGTGCGAAGAATGCCTTCGGCCGAGAGCTGATTGAAGAACATCTCGACCTGTGCCTTCAGGCCGGTCTGAATGTTGAAGGCATCAACGCAGAAGTTGCGACAGGACAGTGGGAATTCCAGGTCTTCGCCAAAGGTGCCAAGCGCGCCGGGGACGAAGTCTGGGTGGCTCGCTATCTGCTCGAGCGAACTGCTGAAAAGTACGACCTGTCCATCAACTGGCACTGCAAGCCACTGGGTGATTCGGACTGGAACGGTTCCGGCATGCACGCCAACTTCTCAAACACCGTGCTCCGTACATGCGGCAGCAAGGAAACGTACGAGAAGATCTGTGGCGGATTTGCTCCACGAATCAAAGAGCATATCTCCGTCTACGGTGCGGACAATCATCTGCGTCTGACCGGCAAGCACGAAACTCAGTCGATTGACAAGTTCAGCTTCGGCGTTTCTGACCGCGGTGCTTCTATCCGTATTCCAGTAGCGACTGTTCAGAATGGCTGGAAGGGCTGGCTCGAAGATCGACGCCCAGCGTCTAACGCTGACCCTTACAAAGTTGCTGCTGAGATCATTCGCACCGTCAAGGCTGTGAAGATCTGATTGATTTTTGATTGAGCCAGTCATCCCAAAACGGTGCGGTTCATCTGCCTCGTCAGGAGGTGACTGGATCGGGAGTCACTGCTGATCTTTGGAGCGATCCACTGATCAATCCTCCCAGGCTGTCCGATGGCAACGTCGGACAGCCGTTTTTTATGCGCTGGTGTTATCGGGCCAATGCCGCCAGCAGAGGATTCTCCGCAATAATGTCGATGCTCTGATTCAGGGCTTCGACAATTTCCGGCAGCAATGCATCGGCATCGTCGGATGGAATCTGACATGTTCCGGCTGCAGAGTGACCGCCGCCGCCATGCTTCAGCATCAGTTGGCCGACTTCAACAGGATTGGTTCGATTCAGGATCGACTTGCCAACAGCCAGCACGGTCATGCCGGGCTGCCGGCTTCTCAGCAGATGCACTGACACATTGCACTCGGGCAGCAATGCATAAGACAGGAAGCGATTGCCACAGTAGATCACTTCTTCAAAGCGAAGGTCGATCACTGCCACGTTGCCGTAGATTCCGGAACAGCGAGCCACCTGGTCGCAGTAGTCTGATCGCTGACTGTTGTAAAGGTCTACTCGTTCCCGTACATCCTGAAGATGGAGGATATCTTCGATCGTGTGGCTGCGGCAATAATCCACCAGAGCCATCATCAGTTGATAGTTAGAAATCCGAAAATCCCGGAATCGACCAAGTCCGGTCCGAGGATCCATCACAAAGTTCAGCAGGTCCCATCGCTTTGGGGACAGAATGTCTTCGCGAGAGAATCGGCCGGAGTCACACTTGTCGACCGCTTCCATCATCTCGGTGCTGATATGTCGGAAGCGAGCCGCCCCACCGAAATAGTTGTAAACGACTCGAGCGGCTGAATCGGCATCAGGGTCCAGAATGTAGTTCTGGCGAATTGTCTGGCCGTTACGAATCGCTTCGCTGGCATGATGATCAAAGCAAAGATGGCAACTGGCGACGTAAGGCAGATTCGTGATAATGTCACGCGAAGTGACCTCAATCAGACCGTCCTGCATATCCTTTGGATGCACGAACATAATGTCGTCGAGCATCTGTAGTTCACGCAGCAACGCGGCACTGACGAGGCCGTCGAAGTCACTGCGGGTAATGAGGCGATAATTGAAAGTCTGCAGGGGCATAAGAATCACTCTGCCAGAGAGAGTCGATGGTCAACTGCTCAAGTCACGGGAACACCAGGAGCGGGCAGAAGAACCCTAGTTCGGGATTTCGTGGCGTGTTGCATTTGTGATTCGAATCTTGCATTTCAGGACAGTCTCATGGATCTGTTTGTTTCGGTCGTAGTGATCCTGCAGGGAATTGACCTTCGGTTTTCCCTCGGTCTCGAAACGTTCATGGTGGAGCCCCATCCCGCCTAATTCCTCCCCAGGGTTCTTCGGTTTGCTCAGAATTTGGGCGAGTCCCCGATAAGTTTGCCAGGGAATGAGTTTGAAACGTGGCCGAAAGGTCTTCAGGAATCTGGCGAATGGAGACGCTCGGAATTCGCAACTGGAGTTGTGAAAACCTATCGTTCCACCTTGAAGACTAAAACGTTCACCCCAGGTTCGGTCATGATCACTGTTCGTATGATGCTGCCTGTCCTGCTGGCCATTCTTTTCGCCAGCACCGTTCTGCCCGAATCCGGGGCCGGCGCAGAGCAAACATCGAGCGTTCGGTTGAACGCACCGATCGCCACTGCCGTACCGCAGTCTACGGAGGGATTAACGGCCCCGCTGGAAGACTCCGCCCGCCTCGGGGACTCCGGGAAGTCTGCAAATTCGGAGGCGGAAGAGTTTCTCAATGAGCAGATCAAGCGATCCGCGGCCGCTGCAGGTCCAGGCGATTCTGGCTGGCTGCTGGTCGCCTACTGCACGGCGATTGTTATCGCCTCAATCGGTGGAGGCTGGCTGCCTTCGTTAGTGAACCTGACGCATACCCGAATGCAGACGATCATCAGCTTTGTCGGCGGACTGATGCTGGGGATTGCAGTCTTCCATCTATTTCCGCATTCGATTCACGGCAGTCAATCGGCCGATGATTCTGCGTGGTGGATGATGGCCGGAATTATCACGATGTTCCTGCTGATCCGCTGCTTCCACTTTCATCATCATGGTCCGCTGGAGATTTCAACAGCAGAAGAAGATCCCTGTGCCAGCCATCGCAACCATGACCACTCCCATGACCATGGGCGACATGATCACGATCATTCGCATGACCACGACCATGATGATGCTCAACAATCACCATTGAAGATACTTAGTGCTACTCAGATTCCGTCGCCGCAAACTTCGCCGCAGCCTCACTGTCATCATGCCCATCAGTTGAGCTGGCTGGGGATTACGTTGGGGCTGTCGTTGCACACTTTGATCGATGGCATGGCTCTGGCTGCGAGTGTTCAGGCGGAGTCAACGTTCCGTAACGTTACGCTGGTTTCGGGCCTGGGTACTTTTCTGGCCATTATGCTGCACAAACCGCTGGATGCGGTATCAATCACCTCGCTGATGGCCGGTGCCGGCTGGTCGACTCGATCACGTTTTCTGGTCAGCATTGTTTTTTCCACGATGTGCCCGATTGGTGCTCTGCTGTTTCGCTTTGGGATTTCTTTGTTCGGCGAGTATCAGGACGAATTTGTCAGCGCATCTTTGGCGTTCTCAGCAGGTGTGTTTCTCTGCATCTCGCTCAGCGACCTGCTGCCTGAAATGGAGTTCCATGCTCACAATCGAGTACGCCTGACTGCGGCTCTGCTGGCAGGAATCCTTTTGGCGTATGGAATCACATTTCTCGAGCCCGGCCATCTGCACTAACTCAATTCATCAGGAAACGGGTCATCGACATGCGAACGCGGCGATCGATTCTGAAGGCGGGGTTGACGGGCATTGTGGGATCAGCGATTCCCCAGGTATGGCCGTTTCCATCTGTTGAAGCGGCCGGTATGCGGCGCAAACTGCCTGTCGCTGCTGTGGTTTCTGTTTACACACCGAACAGTCATGCCGATGTCATCGTAGGCAAGATCCTGGAGGGCTATCGGCAGGATGGCGGAGTCGGTCCTGACCTCGAACTCGTTTCCCTTTTCACGGATCAAGTGCCCTCGCAGGACATGAGTCGTGAGAAGGCGAAGTTGCATGGTTTCAGGATTTCTGAAACCGTCGACGACGCGCTGACTTTCGGAAAGGATCGGCTGCAGGTCGCAGGAGTTCTCTGTATTGCCGAACATGGAGATTATGAGCTGACTCCGGAGACAGGCCAGCGGATGTATCCTCGTCGTCGATTTTTCGATGACGTCGTGCGAGTTTTCCGCAGATGTGATCAGGTGATTCCGGTCTTCAACGATAAACATCTGTCGTATCGCTGGGACGACGCGAAGGCAATGTACGACACCGCTCGGGAACTCAGCATTCCGTTCCTTGCGGGGTCTTCTCTTCCTGTCGCGTGGCGCGAGCCTTCGCTGGAACTGGCGACCGGCACAGAAATCGAAGCCGCCCTGTCGATTGGTTATGGCGGATTTGAAGATTATGGCTTTCATGCTCTGGAAGCGCACCAGTGCCTGCTGGAAAAACGGAGCGGCGGCGCGACCGGAATCACTGCCATACGAGCGTTAAAGGGCGATCAGATTCGGCAGGCGGAAGCGGCCGGAGAATGGTCGACGGAACTCTTCGCAACCGCTCGTCGGCTGATGCCCGGTCATCCCGAAGATACAGCCACTTGGAAGCCGGAACAGAATTCAGCCGTCTATTTGCTTGAACATCAGGACGGTTTGAAATCGGCCGTCATGATGGCGAACGGTCTCGCGGATCAGTTTACGACCGCATTGAAAATCAAGGGGCAGGCGGAACCCGTTGGCACCTGGTTCCGGCTTCAGGAAGAACCACCCTTTGGCCACTTCGCTTGCCTGCTGCGGGCTATTGATAAAACATTTCAGACAGGTCAAGTCGCATATCCGATCGAGCGAACTCTGCTGACCACCGGAATTCTTGATCGAGTCATGCAGAGCCTGGCTCAGGATGGGAAGCGGATTGAGACACCGGAGTTGGCGATTGAGTATTCGCCGACCAACTGGCCATTTGCCAATCGAGACGACTCACCGAGTTGCATGCAAAAGTGACAGCCGAACGCCTCTTGAAGACCAACGGACTCTTCATTGAAGCGTAATGCTGTGAGCCGTCCGGTGATTGCGTGAAAACCATGAGTCAAACCAGCTACCGCGAATTCATTCTGTCGCGATGGTTCATCATCCGAACTTGCACAAAGCAACACACTGGAATAACGTGGTTCATGCGCGTTCAAAGCTTAATCTCGCGGTTGTCTCAGAAAGGTTTGCAATGTCATCTACGATCGTTCGCGGCTTGATGATGGTCTGTGCCATGATCCTGACTGCAAACAGTGCGTTTTGCCAGGTAACCGGCAAAGATGGCACCGATGATGTCAAGGGGATTCGCTGGGACTTTGAGGTCACAGATGGCGACAAGGTTGTGGAGAAGGGATTCTTTCGCGTAGCCGACAAAGTGATCTACAAAGGAAAGAAGAAGGTCGGCAAGGTCGAAGCCGAAAGTCGCACAGAGACGAAGCTTTTGATTGATGACTTTGAAAAGCTAAATGGTAAAGCCACCCTGAAGAAGATTGAGGAAAAGCCTCCCGTGTGGGAAGGCATATTGAAAAGGAAAAATGGCAATCGCTTGAATATGAAGGTCACGTTCAAGGACGGCTGACAAATCCTGTGAAGACGCTTTGCTCGCGCTGAAGTCACTGCAAATCGCAGGGCCAGCGTTTCCGTGACTCAGGAGAAGACTCGGAAGTCAAAAACGAAGGGCCAATCGCCAGCAGCCTGCTGCCCGCGATTGGCCCTTACTGTTTCTTCGAAGGCTACAACTCTGCCGTTTCTTTTGGCGGCCGCTACTTTTTGACGGGGACGTAACTTCTCGGCGAATCCAGGATCTCGCCTTCAAAACCGAATTACTTCTTCGCGATCTCGATACGGTAAAGATGCGTATCCGTTCGCAGAAAAACGGAGTGGTCAACCATCGCAGGAGTTGCCAGAGTGCGGCCCTCCAAAGTGTTGGTAGCAAGAACTTCGTAT
This sequence comes from uncultured Planctomycetaceae bacterium, assembly GCA_903921605.1. Next base: position 11,352 of record CAIXQV010000122.1, read on the forward strand.
TTTTTTCCCGGGGCAAGAACTGTCGTCTTGCCGTCTTCATCCAGCAGATAAATCTTCCCATCCGCCAGAGTTGGTGATGCAGAGAAATTCCCGCCAATTCGTCTCTGCCAGTGCTGAGTTCCGGTGACGGCATCCAGGCATGTGGCGATACCGTCGTCGTCGACAAGATAGAGTTCATCGCCGACCAGCAGTGGCGATGGATTCAACGGAGCCGCCTTCTTCATGTTCCAGCCAAGATGAGATTCTGTGACGTCGCCAGTGCCATCCACTTTCACAGCATAGAACTCGGGACGATCATAGCCTGAGCTGATAAAGACCAGGCCTTTACCGACGACCGGACGCGGCACGTTTGAGTATCCATCGTAGCGGAACCACCAATACTCTTCGCCGTTGCGAGGATTGTACGACACGATGCTGTCAGCTCCGCTGCTGAGCAACTGGATTGTGCCATTGATCTCTGTCAGGAGCGGCGTCGTATAGGACATCGGGACGTTGGATTTTCCCGTGAGTCGATCTTCTCCGATATGTTCGCGTTTTTTCTTCCAGCGGATTTCTCCCGTGTTCTTGTCGAGAGCGACGACAAACTGAATGTCGGAACCATCGCAGTTAAGAATCAGCAGGTCTTCAAAGATCACCGGTGATCCGCCGGGGCCGTGGCGATGATCGTGTTTGAGGTCCTGAGTTTTCCAGACGACAGTGCCATCTGTCTTGAGGCACGCAGTCCCGTGAGCACCATAGTGAACATAGACGCGATCGCCTTCAATCAGTGGTGTCGGTGAAGCGTGACTGTTCTTTGAATGAACCGAGCCCGGTTCGGCGAGTTCAAAAATCGTCACATCATGCAGTGACTTTCCAGTGGCTCGATCAAGTGCAATGGCGTGCAGTGTTTTGCCATCATCGACGGCTGATGTGATCCAGATTTGGTCGCCCTGAATCGCCGGAGAGGACCAGCCCAAACCAGCGACCGGGACCTTCCATTTTATGTTCTCAGTCTCGCTCCACGTCAACGGGAGATTTGTGGCATCGGAATGCCCCTGCCCGCCGGGACCACGAAACTGAGGCCAGTCGGCCGCCCGAGCTTCTGAAACATAAACCACACACAACAGCACAAGCAAATATCGGCACATAAGCAACCTCCGGGCGGGTAAGCAGAATTGGCGGAATGGCATCGTGGTGCATCCATGGCGGGAAAGCAAGAGACTGCACCGTCGCGGCGGCTGCGGCACCATAGTTCAAGTTGCTCAGGTCGTAGACAAAATGGGGCCGGCGCTGCGCAAGAGCACCCGTCTCTGGATTCGGTATGCCCGCGCAGCGTCTGTCGATAAGGCCTTCAGATTCAAAAAAGTGCTTTGCCATGCCGTCATAGACAGAAAAAGGCTGGGCCCGGACAAAGATGACTGCCCAGCCGGGTTCCGTTCAGAAAGAACAGTCGGATCGGAGGCCGTCGCCGGTTGAAGCGACGCGGTTATCCGGTTAAAAGCCGCAATGTGTCTGCAGAAAATCGTCAACTACGCGAGAAAACTCGCTGAATGCGTCGGCCATAGTTCTGTAACGTGGGGCTTCGTTCACTTTCAATGTTTACTGTCAATGGCCCGGCGACAGATAAGTCTGACTCAACTCTTTACGGTTCGGCTTGAGAAAAGGGTACTTTCAGATGATGTCAGAGTCAGCAATCCGCGAGAAAAAAGACCTGCTGCGAAAGCAGGCGCATGCGAACCGAAATGCTCAGGAAAACAAGGATGACCTGAGCCGCCGTATTGTCGGAGCGTTCATGTCTCTGCCGGAATACGCAACCGCTGAAGTCGTGATGTTCTACATTGACGTTCGCAGCGAAGTCCGCACTCGACTGGATCTGGAACTGGCTTTGAAGTCAGGCAAGACAATCGTTGTTCCATGGTGCAACGCAGAAGGCGAACTCGAACTGTTTCGTCTCAACAGCATGGACGAACTGGAACTCGGGATGTATCGCATTCTGGAGCCCAAGGCCGAATTGCGAACTCTGCCGGAAAAGCAGGTCGATGTCGAGACGCTGGATCTGATCATGGTGCCCGGCGTTGGTTTTGATCGTCGTGGGGCTCGCATGGGCCACGGGAAAGGTTACTACGACAAACTGCTGCAGCACGCTCGCCGCGACACACCGCTGGTCGCTCTGGCGTTTGAGTGTCAGTTGTTTGATGAAATCCCGGTCGCTCACCACGACATTTTCATGGACAAGATCATCACTGAAGATCACGTGTATCAGGGAAAAGGTCGATGACCAGTGCCGGTTCGAATTGTGTGATTGAAGACACATACGCCGAAGCCTTTCGCAGTCTGTATGTTGAGTTCCTGATCACAGCGCGCGATCGCAAGTGGCTGGATCATGCCATCAATGCGGCGACCGGCTATGGATCGTCAACGATCATGTGTGATTGCGAAGCCGGGCTCGATCGCTACGTAGGTCCAGGTGGCGACGAATCGTTTGTGACTCCCGATGGACGCCCGGGAGCCATCTGTCAGCTTCACGTACCTCGCTTCTGGAAACATCGCGTCGAAGCGCTGGAGAAAGCTCTCCTGTCCCGCGTCTGCCAGAATGTTTTGACGTGTGCGACGACCGCGTGTTTTTCACTCAGCCAGACAGAACCGTACTATCGTTTGGGACGAAAGCTGTCCTTTTTCGGTGATGGTTACGAACAGGTCGAGGACCGCTTCGGGCGCAAAATGTGGGTTGTGCCAACAATGGGTGGCGAGTTCTGCATCGATCGCCGCTTCGGATATCACGATGGCGTCATGGGCGGAAATCTTTGGTTCATGGCAACCAGCGAGGACGCTTCACTTGAAGCCGCTGAACGAGCTGTCGAAGCCTGCCAGCATGTTCCCGGCGTGATTACTCCGTTCCCCGGTGGAGTTGCCTCCAGCGGATCCAAGGCTGGCAGCAAGCACAAGTTTCTGTTCGCCAGCACAAATCATCCGTTCTGTCCGACATTGAAAGGTCGGCCGGGAGTCGACTCACAGATTCCGGATGGCATCAAGTCCGTGATGGAAATCATCATCAACGGCCACGATCTCGCCACTGTCAGCGCAGCGACTCAGGCGGCTATCAAAGCGGCGGCCGTTGTTCCCGGTGTCGAAAAAATCACAGCCGGAAATTACGGCGGTCGGCTTGGCAAAGCCTGGGTCTGGCTGATTCCGGAAAATCACCAGGAAGCCTGATTCGTACAGAATCCGACGCACGCGTTGATTTGCCGTTCTGATAGCGTGAACGATCGTTGTTATGTTTCTGAGAACCAGAGGCATCGGCCGCAGTTGGCTCTGGCCTGTTTGAAGCTTCTGTTCGTTATGACGAAACCCATCGACGCACGAGATACGAATCCCATCGTTGGATCATTGATCAAGGTCGTGGCCTTTGATGCTGTGGGCACGTTGATTTATGCGGAGCCATCCGTGTCGGCAACCTACTGCCGAGTTCTGAATGAACTGAGCGGAGGTCCGGTCGATGAAGCCTTTGTTCGAAGAGTTCTGGGAATGCGTCTGGCAGAACGCTCAAGTCACGAGAATCTGCGTACCAATGAAGTCACTGAACGACAGTACTGGTATGACCTCATCGCGGAACTGGTTCCCGATGCAAATCGCGTCAACGCCTGTTTTGATTCGCTGTACCTTCATTTCGGCATCGCCTCCAACTGGCGATGCTACAACGATGTTGCCGGTACCCTCAGTGCTCTGAAGTCAGCCGGGCTTCAGCTCGTACTCGCTTCGAATTTCGATGAGCGATTAAACGCAGTCTGCGCGGGACTTGAGGAACTGCAGGGGATCTCCAGCGTCATCATTTCTTCGGAAGTCGGCTGGAGAAAACCGGCTCCGACGTTCTTCGACATTGTCTGCCAACAGACCAACTGCCGCCCCGAAGAAATTCTGTTTGTCGGCGACGATTTGATCAACGACATTCACGGCGCGAAGCAGGCCGGGATGACGACAGCGTGGATTGATCGCAAGGGAGAGCCTCCCGGAGCAATATTTGGGTCCGCAGATGAGCGGGCAGCCATTTCGACTCACCAAATGCGGACGCTGCTGGAATTGATCCCAGACGCCTCCGGATCAGTCGCAGGCTGACATGTGAGGCAGTTGCGTGTTGCTGGACGGTCTTCGGATTGGCTCCTACCATGAGTCGCTTTCCTGCTGTCTCTTGTCCCGCCACATTGGATCCCTGCGCATGTACAGAGTTCCCCTGATTGCACTGCTTGTCCTCTTTTCGCCCGGTCTCCTGCTGGCCCAGAAGACCTGGACACAGACTGTTGAACGTCAGCCAGTCGTTGAACGCGGTCAGGATATCGCGGCGCCTGCGGACAAAGAGATCGCGGGCATTCCTGATTCAGCCTTCTCCGGCGGCACGGTTCCGAAGTGGATCTGGGGGCCTGACAATAACTCCAACTATGTCCTGCGAACAACGGTTGAGTTACAGGACATCAAAGCCGCGCGACTGCGAGCGTCATGCGACAACGTGGGCACTGTGTTTATCAACGGGAAACGTGTTGGCGGCAGCAGTGAGTGGCAGGAGCCCGTCGATGCGGATGTCGCCTCGGCTTTGGTCAAAGGCAGGAATGTCATTGAAGCCGAAGTTGAAAACCAGGGTGCCGTTGCGGCGTTCGTCCTCAAACTGATTGTGCAACCTTCCACTGGCGATGCGATCGAAGTCGTGACCAGTGAAACGTGGACCTATAGCACAAAGCGAGATTCGGATTCAAAAGATACGGTCCAACTGCGAGGCGAATACGGTGGCGGGCCGTGGGGGCTGGTCTTCAACAACGCGGCGATGCCAGGACGAGTCCCCGCCGGAGTCTTTGAAGTCCTGCCCGGATTTCAGGTCGATAAACTTTATACCGTTCCGAAAGACGAGCTGGGCTCATGGGTCTGCATCACATTCGACAATAAGGGCCGCCTGCTGGCCAGTGATCAGGGCGACAAAGGACTGTTTCGTATCACTCTTCCGCCGGTCAACGGAGAAGGTGGCGTCAGTGTCGAGCAACTTGATTTCTCGAAGTGCGAAATCAAGCCGAGCGGCGCGCAGGGAATGCTGTGGGCGTTTGATTCGCTCTATATCTGCTGTAACGGTGGTCCCGGCAGCGGACTGTATCGGGCTCGCGACAAGGACGGCGACGACCAGTTTGATGAATGCGTGAAGCTGAAAGATCTGCGAGGCGGTGGTGAACACGGTCCTCATGCTCTGCGACTTTCACCAGACGGCAAACGAATCTTCCTGATCGCCGGCAACCATACTCGACCACCGTTTGACGAAGGTGAAGAGCTGAAGAATCCGAACTACACAAGTCGCATTCCTACGAACTGGGCTGAAGATCATCTGCTGCCGCGTATGTGGGACGCGAATGGTCATGCGGTGGGGATTCTGGCTCCCGGCGGCTGGATCGCCAGTACTGATCCTGACGGGAAAACATGGGACATCTGGTCGATGGGATACAGAAATCCTTATGACATGGCCTTCAATGCAGACGGCGAACTGTTCGCATACGACGCAGACATGGAATGGGATGTTGGCATGCCATGGTATCGCCCAACACGCGTTGTCCATGCAACCAGCGGCAGTGAGTTCGGTTGGCGGAGCGGCAGCGGTAAGTGGCCCAATCATTATCTCGACAGCCTGCCACCGATGGTGAATATTGGTCCGGGTTGTCCCGTCGGAGTCGAGTTTGGCTACGGCCTCAAATTCCCGGCGAAGTATCAGAAGGCTCTTTACATCTGTGACTGGACCTTCGGCACGATGTACGCAATCCACACGCAACCCAACATGAGCAGTTACACAGCCACCAAAGAAGAGTTCCTGTCTCGCACCCCGCTTCCGCTGACTGATGTCGTGGCCGGACCCGATGGAGCGATGTATTTCACTGTCGGTGGTCGTGGCACTCAGTCCGAACTGTTTCGAGTCACCTACGCTGGCAAGGAATCCGCAGAGCCAACTGTGATTCGCGATTCATCACAGGCAGGGGCGCGATCGCGCAGGAAAGTTCTGGAAGCTGGGCATGCGGGCGTTGGTCCAACTGGAAAACAGTCGCCAATGGATGCGGAGACCTTTATGAAGGATCTTCAAAACGATGTTCGCTCAAACGACCGTTTCCTGAAGACGGCTTCCAGAAACGCCTTCTATCATTCGGCCCTTTATGACATCGTAATGAAGACTGAAGTGCTGAAGCAGGCCGATTTCACAATGGGTAAACCGGATGATAAATTGGGGGTCGTCATTGCCCTTGCAAAGACTCCATTCAAGTCAGCGGATCCGGCTGATACCGAAGTCGCTGAGATGAAATCAGATCTGCAAAGGGTCTGTCTGAATACCCTGCGATCAATGTCGTGGAGCAGCATTTCGCGTGAACAGCATCTGGGCTACCTTCGAGCCTTGAGCCTCGTGTTTTTGCGACTCGGCGCTCCGGATGATGCCGTTCGTCAGGAGTTCGTCGGACGCATCGACGACGCGTTTCCATCAGGCGACGATGAGTTGGATCGAGAACTCTGCCAGATGCTGGTTTACCTGAATTCTCCAACCGTCATCACGAAGACCGTAAAGCTGCTGGAAGCCCCTTCGAAGCCGACTGTGACTGATGATATGAAAGACTTGCTGGCTCGAAATCGCGGCTACGGCGGCGCAATTGCTGAGTCAGTCGCGAAAGCTCCGGACCAGCAGCAGACGTGGTACGCGTTCTGTTTACGAAATGCCAAAGACGGCTGGAAGATGGACGAGAGAAAGATCTACTTCGCGTGGTTTGAACGCGCTCATCAGTGGGCCGGAGGAGCCAGTTATCACGGGTTCCTGAGAAATATTGAACGCGAATGTTTTGAGAACGCCAGTGAGAAAGAACGACTTCTGATTGAAGCGAGCGGTGCGCGTAAGCCGTATACGCTGCCTGAGATTCCAAAGCCTGCGGGCCCTGGCAAGGACTGGACTTTGGAAGAAGTTCGTGGTCTCGCAAAGGATGGTCTCAAGGGACGCGACTTTGACAACGGTCAAAAAATGTTCGCGGCAACTCGCTGCGTGATCTGTCACCGCTTCGGCGGCGACGGCGGTGCGACGGGCCCTGATTTGACTCAATTGGCAGGTCGCTTCAACCTGAATGACCTGACCGAAGCCATCATGGTGCCAAGCAAAGTAATCAGTGATCAGTACAAGGGAACGACTGTCGTCACGACTTCCGGGAAGTCCTACAGTGGTCGCATTGTGGGCGAAAATGATGAACTCATCCGAGTTCTGACCAGCCCGGAGGACCCTACGAAGATCTCAGAGATTTCCAAGTCTGAAATTGAAGAGTTGCAACCGTCGCCGGTTTCAATCATGCCGATGGATCTGCTGAAGCCATTGAACCAGGATGAAGTCCTGGACCTGCTGGCCTACTTGTTATCACGCGGCGACAAAGGCAACGCGATGTTCCGCAAGTAGTCGTTTTTCCCACCACCCATGATTATTGTCCGCAAGGAAATCCTGAATGAAGACTTTTGTTTTGTCACTGCTGCTCGCACTGACCTGCGTGCATAGTTCTGCAGTCGTATTTGCAACCGAGCCGAATCGTGAAGACTATCCCAAAGGTGAATGGGTCTCGCTGTTTAACGGCAAGGATCTGACGGGCTGGACCCCGAAAATTCGCCATTGCGAAGTCGGCGAGAACTTTGGGAACACTTATCGAGTCGAAGACGGAATTCTGAAAGTACGCTATGACGGTGGCGGCTACGAGAAATTCGACGAGCGATTTGGCCACTTGTTTTTCAAGGACACATTCTCCAGTTATCGCCTGCGTATCGAATATCGATTCGTGGATGAGCAATGTCCGGGCGGCCCGGGCTGGGCAACTCGCAACAGCGGCGTGATGGTTCACGGGCAGGATCCGAAGACGATGACCAAAGATCAGGACTTCCCTGTTTCGATCGAAGTTCAGTTCCTCGGAGGCAATGGCAAGGATCCACGCACGACGTCGAATCTCTGTACGCCGGGCACGAACGTTGTGATGAACGGTGAACTGAAGCTCCAGCACTGCATCAATTCGTCATCGAAGACCTATCATGGCGAACAGTGGGTCGTCTCTGAAACAGAAGTCCACAACAGCGAGATTATCAAACACCTGCTTGATGGCGAAGTTGTGCTCGAATATCAAAAACCACAACTCGACAAGCGTGATGAGAATGCCAAAAAGCTGATCAAGGGCGACGACCTGTTGATCACTGGCGGCACAATTTCACTGCAGTCTGAAAGTCATCCCATTGACTTCCGCAAGGTCGAGATCATGGTGCTGGAAGAGTAGCGGGATCAGTGCAACTTCTGGATTTCTCTCAGAGCAAAGCCCGGCCAATCCCTGTTGGTCGGGCTTTCGGCTTTCGATGAGTGATCGCTGTCAGGTTGGCAATTGCAGCCTGAATTTCAATTGGTGGCTCAGCGTATACTGGACTTTCTCATGAACCTGCGAAACCTGAACTCCCCGAATGCAGACGTTCGCATGAAGGGCTTTTTGACGCGCACGACCGTTGACGATGCCTTGGCCTGGATTGGCTCGACGCTCCCTGCAGGCGCCCGCAATGCC
>CAIXQV010000123.1 GCA_903921605.1 uncultured Planctomycetaceae bacterium
CTTGTTCAAAGCATGCTGCGTCGCCTTCGGGCCTCGAGTGACTTTTGGTTTTGCTTTCTCTTTGGATTCAGCTTTCTCTTTGGACTCAGCCTTCTCTTTGGACTCAGCCTTCTCTTTGGACTCAGCCTTCTCTTTCGCGCCGTCCGCGGCGGATATTGAAGGACATGACAATGCCAATCCGAAACCGAACAAACACATCCACTTCAACATTCTTCGCCCCTTTTTGAAAACTTAAGATGTTAGAGTAATACCACATTACGTGTGGCTAACATTAACGCATAGGGAATTGATAGTCAACTACCGTAGTAGGATGTCGGCCGCGTGATAGTTATTTCAAAAAGTGTTCGATTTTTCGAATTCGGATTCATCTTGCCCAACGCACGTGCAACTCTCAAACTGAGGATCATGCGAGTTCACAGCGCTCAGCCACGCTCTGAGGTTGGTTTTTGCGTTCCTCCCCACGGGTCTCAATGCCGCGAGACTTTATTCTCCTGCTTTCCAGATTGCATTGACCTGTGAATTACATGACGAACGTTGGATCTCTGCAAAATGGAGTTGCACTTGCGGAACGACCGTGCTTCCAGATTCTGATTCGCGAGCGCCATACATGAATCCAACAGATTCTTTCAAAACATCCTCGATCAACAGTCGCCAGATTTCCAGCACACGGCGCCACACTGATCCCGACGGGCAAACAGCCGGAGAATGGTGGCACGAGGCCGCCGACGGACGAATTGCCTGCGACCTTTGCCCCAGAGATTGTCACCTGAAGCCCGGCGACCGAGGGTTCTGCTTCGTCCGCCAAAATGTTGATGGTCAGATGAAACTGACAACTTACGGTCGCAGCACAGGGTTCTGCATAGACCCTATCGAAAAGAAGCCGCTTAATCACTTTTTTCCCGGCTCCCCGGTCTTGTCGTTCGGAACCGCAGGCTGCAATCTGGGTTGTAAGTTCTGTCAGAACTGGGACATCTCCAAGTCGCGAGAAGTTGAGCGACTGAGCGAACTGGCCATGCCGGAAAGCATCGCTGCAGCAGCACTCAAAACGGGTTGTCGCAGCGTTGCTTTTACGTACAACGATCCAGTCATCTGGGCTGAATACGCCATCGATACGGCTCGCGAATGCAGGCAACTGGGAATTCATCCGGTTGCTGTCACGGCAGGATACATCAGCCCGAGCGCAAGAGCGGAATTCTTTCACGCGATGGATGCGGCCAATGTCGATCTCAAAGCCTTCACAGAAGATTTCTACGCACGCATCACGTATTCGAAACTCCAGCCTGTCCTGGATACTCTGCATTGGCTGAAACATGAAAGCGATGTCTGGTTCGAAATCACCAACCTGATTATTCCCGACGCGAACGACAGCCCTGATGAACTCCGCCGGATGTGCGACTGGATTCTTGAATCCGTCGGCGCGGAAGTGCCGGTGCATTTTTCCGCGTTTCATCCTGACTTTCGCATGATGGATCGACCTCGCACGCCTCACGAAACGCTGGTCATGGCGCGAGACATTGCGGTTCGTCAGGGGCTGAAGTTTGTCTATGTTGGCAATGTGAACGACGTCTTCAATCAGAGTACATGGTGCCCTTGCTGTGGCGAGTTATTGATCGAACGAAACTGGTACCAGCTCGGCCAATGGAATCTTGACGGCAATGTCTGCCGCAAATGCAGGACTTTGATTCCGGGGCATTTCGACATGTCTCCTGGCTCATGGGGCAATCGGCGGCAGCCGATTCGAATCAGTGAGTATGCTGCCGAGCCTCAGGGACCATCCATGTCGAATCGAAGTTTGCTGCCACAGCTCGAGTTGAACAACGACGACTCGCCTAAAGTTCTCCATGTTCCGACAGCCCCAACCTTAATAAATAGTCCCGTCATGAACACGCTGAAGACTGCCCCCGAACTCAGCTTATCCCAACAGCAAGCTCTGCAATTGGCGGCTTGTGAAATCGTTGCCGCCGCGGTCAACGGCACAGCTCCCCAACTTTCCGACCCATCTCTTGGTGGCCTCGCAGATCTCGAAGTCATGGGTGTCTTCGTGACGCTCAAGAAATCCGGGCAGCTCCGAGGCTGTGTCGGGATGCTGGGTGAGCCCATGATGATTCGTCCTGCTCTGCTTCAGGCCGGGCATAGGACGGCAGTCGCCGATCAACGCTTTCCGCCTGTTGCGGCTGATGAACTACAAGATTTGACGCTGGATGTCACGATCCTGTTCAACTTCGAAACGATTCATGAGGTCGGTGAGGCTCGTACGGCCGCGATCGAAGTTGGAAAGCACGGCCTCAAGATTATTCATCAGGGGCGATCTGGTTTGCTATTGCCGATCGTGGCCGTGGAACAGCAATGGGATGCGCGGACTTTTTTGGAACAGGTTTGTCGCAAGGCTGGACTGCCATCAAATTCGTGGCTGCAATCGGATTCTCAACTCCTGCGTTTTGAAGGTCGACTGATCGAAGGCCCGTTTTCCAGTAATGTTGCGGAACGAGCGATCCAGAGTTCTGCGCTGCCTCGCTCAACGCTGCCGTCTCAGGATTATGTGCGATCTCTGGCCACGTTCGTGACAGCCAATATCCGATCGCTGGCTCAGGGAGCTATTCCAGCCTGTTTCCCCAGTCATTTGTCGGACCGTACTGTGGACGGGCTCGCAATCCAGTTAGCCTTGTCCAACGGACAGCGGATAACGTTCTCGAAGCTGCAACCGAGCAGCGGTGTCCCGTTGCAAATGACTCTGCTGGAACTGGCGCAGTCGGCGGCCAACTGGTTGCAGCAGTCAAAGACAGCACCTTCTCAGATTTCCGCCGACGTCCTGCTTCTCTTTAATGCGGAGCAATTGAAGTCGTTAAACTCCGAGAGTCTTAGTCGCCTTAACCCCGAAGACACTTTGCTGCTGCTTACCGATGGCAGTAAGACCACTTGGCGATTCCAGCGAAAGGTACTTCTTGAACAGACATTGCAGCAGCTTTTTCAGGATCTTGCTCTTTCCGATTCCAGTCAGGCCGGATTGTTTCGCTTCACTGCCTGCTGTAGTTGTGATGAAGTCTCGGTGACCAGTCGTCCTCAACCCCAACAAGGTCCAGCACTGCGCAAGCCGGCAGTCGCGGGAAAGTTTTATCCTTCGAGCCCAAAAGCTTTGGCAGGACTCATCAACAGTTGCCTGGGCATAGTTCCCGAGGAGAAGGAACACTGGCCGGCCGTGATGGTGCCACATGCCGGCTTACAGTATTCCGGACGCATTGCCGGGGAGGTCTTTAGACGAGTCCACATCCCTGAATCCGTGATCATCATTGGCCCACGGCATACTCGTAACGGAGTTGATCTGGCAGTGGCTCCCAACGTCGAGTGGGAATTGCCCGGGCAGATTGTTGCTTCCGACATTGCTTTAGCGAAAGCGATCATTGCTGGAATTCCCGGACTGCAATTTGACGCGGCTGCTCATGCCGCTGAACACAGCATCGAAGTCGAGCTGCCTTTTCTGGCTCGACTTGCTCCCCAGGCTCGAATCGTCGGTATCACGATTGGTTCAGCCAGCGTGGAACAGTGTCTTACGATCGGTCGCCAACTGGCCGATATCATTCGCAAGCTTCCGGTGCAGCCACTGCTTGTGATTTCAAGCGATATGAATCACTTTGCGACCGACTCAGAAAATCGTCGACTTGATGAGCTGGCGTTAAAGGCTATGGAGACGCTGTCCCCGGTCACATTGTTTGAGACAGTTCGCTCTCAAAACATCAGCATGTGCGGAGTACTTCCTGCTGTGATCGTTATGGCGGCTCTCGAATCACTTGGGCAGCTTAAGCAAGCGGTGCGTACCGGCTATGCGACCAGTGCTGACACGTCCGGTGACACCAGTCGAGTCGTCGGTTACGCGGGGATGTTGCTGGGACCATAATGCTTTGCACGGCCAAGAAGTTGGGTTCGCAATATCAGCCGGAACGCGTTAGCGTCCGGTTCGGGACCGCTTACTTCGATGAAGAATCGGCGCCAGCTCCGGTCGCAGGCTTCAACAGCTCCGCCAGCGTAAATCGCTCAAACACAAGATGCGACTGACTGCCTTCATAGACGATGCCCACATGCTCCGCATCGATCTGAGTCAGACTCGGATATCCGGCTCCAGGACCTTCGTCCAGCAGAAGATGATGAGAACTCGGCCACGTCTGGCCCTCATCAAAACTCACCTGAATCGTATGATGAGTTCTCCCTTTCTGCGTATGAGGATTGGCAAACAACAGCACGTGCTTTTCCTGTCCGGACTCCATGTAGTTCACTCGCAGCAAACTGCCGTTACAGTTGGGCTCGATGAGCGTATTGCGACTCGTGGCATGAGCCTCCCAGGTTTTGCCGAGATCCTTCGAAACCACAACGGCGCGGTATCGCTCATGATCGTTACGGATATTCAGCATGATGGAATTGTCGCCCAACATTACGGCCTGACACTCATTGCCACCAGCATAGCCCGGGTTGCCCACGGTCCATGTCACTCCGTGATCTTTACTGATCATAATCGTCGCAAAAGTTGCTAGTGGCTCCCGGCCTGTTCGACCTTGAACGGGCATGACCAACGTTCCATCCTTCAACTGAATTCCCTGTTGCGGTGAAGGAGCAAACAACCACCACGATTCCTGCTTGAGCTTGCGTGTCATGTTTACGGGCGCCGACCAGGTGAGTCCATCATCCTTCGAGCTGACCATCATAAACTGAGCCGTCTTGCCGATTTCAAATCCCGGCTCGGAGCCGTCGTCAACCCACTGATGCTTTCCGGGCTTGCCATTCATCCACAGGGCGAAGCAGAAGATCTCGCCGGTTTGTCGATCGATGATCAGACCCGGATCACTGCATCCATTCAGTTCCTGTGTCAACCCGCCAAACTCGCCCATATCCATGATGACTTTTACCGGCTCCCACGACTGACCACCATCAGTGCTGCGGCTCAGGCCGATGTCGATATCTTCCTGCAGATCACGTCCCATTCGGCGCCGCATATCGTAGACAGTGAGCAGAGTTCCTTTTGCAGTCGTCCCCAGCGCGGGAATGCGATAGGTGTGAACTCCGTCATCCTGGTGTCGACGTAGAGCAACCCCGATGCGATGTGGTTTGTTGGGCGACTCATCCATAACATTAAATGGGCCCTTGTTCGTGTTGATCTGCGTGGAGACCGCGACGACCTGATGGGACAGGTTTGCGGTCTCCGTGAGTTCTCCTGACAGCCAGAACACATTTTTTCCTGGACTCAGAGTCTGCTTGCCACGAATCAGGATCTTTTCCGCTGGCCCGGACGACTCTCCAAACTGATTCTCCGCTGCGAATTTCTCGTTGGTCCCCGTCGAAAACAGAGCCAGCGACTTGAAATCCGCGATGGTGTCGGAGCCCGCCAGTGAAAACTCCAGCGAGTTCAGCTCAACATTTGCTTCCTCGGTGACCTTAACGACAACTTTGACAAGTGGCCCGTGCAGATTTCGAATCAGGATTGGATGTGTCGGACTGGATGCCGTTACCTTGATATCCGCCACGGCGATCCCATCCAGAATGCGCAACAGCACCGCGCAGATCGCGATAGATCTTAATAGAACATGAGCCATATCAATACTCCTTCAAATCACTAACGACGCGTGCACAAATCTCTCTGCAACTTGCTGAAGAGACAGCCGCTGTCGAAAAAATTGCAGGCTGATTTCCCCAGGAAAGCGGATCTCTATGGCACCAGCCTACACTCGTTTTCGAGCCCGTTCATGCAGTTCAACCGGGACAAACTTCAGCAATCGATCGATCACGACATCCGGAGTCACACCCTGGCTGGCGGCCGTAAACGTCGTCATGATTCGATGTCGCAGGACAGGCTTCGCCACAGCTTTGATGTCATCCGTTGTCACATGAAATCGTCCCTGCAACAACGCATGCGCTCGCGCGCC
>CAIXQV010000124.1 GCA_903921605.1 uncultured Planctomycetaceae bacterium
TGGCAAGCCCGGCGGGCGAATTCGATATCTGGAAGATAAGGACGGCGACGGCCAATACGAAACATCGACGGTGCTGCTTCAGGATATCCCGTTTCCAACTGGCGTCATGGCGTGGGGTAAGGGAGTATTGATCACGGCGGCCCCGGAGATCATTTATGCTGAAGACACTGACAACGATGGAACAGCCGATGTTCGCAGAACGTTGTTCTCCGGATTTCTGGAAGGCAATCAGCAACTGCGAGTAAACGGTCTTCGCTGGGGTCTGGATAACTGGGTGCATTGTGCCAGTGGCAGTCATCATCCCGGCTATGGTGCCGACAGTCAGATTCTGTCGCACGTGACCAGTCAGAAAACAACGGTGGGAAGTCGCGATTTTCGGATTCGTCCCGATGAAGGATTGATTGATCCCCAAAGTGGTCCCTCGCAGTTCGGACGCAATCGAGATGCGTGGGGCAACTGGTTCGGCGAACAGAACAGCTATCCTCTGTGGCATTACGTGCTTGAAGATCCCTACATACGACGCAATCCGTTTTTTGCTCCGCCAGATCCGCGGAGGCTGATGACGCCCTCCAATCCGCCGGTCTATTCGGCTGCACCTCCGGAAAAACGATTTCACAGCTTTGAGCAATCAGGGCGATACACATCAGCTTGTTCGGGGATGGTGTATCTGGATGAGGTGCTGTTCGGGGCATCGGAAGAGGATGGCCGATTAAGCCTCAATACGCAGCACGTCTTCACGTGTGAACCCTTCAGTAATCTCGTTCAGCACAACCTGTTGATTGATGATGGAGTCAGCTTCCGGCTGGAACGTGATCCAGCCGAAGTGGATGCAAAACACGACTTCTTTGCGTCAGAGGATCGTTGGTGCCGACCTGTTATGGTTCGCACCGGTCCCGACGGCGCACTTTGGATTGTCGACATGTATCGCTACATGATTGAACATCCCCACTGGCTGCCAAAAGAAGGTCAGGATGAACTCAGGCCATTCTTTCGATCTGGCGATGACCGCGGTCGAATTTATCGAATCGTGCGGAAGGGCGATGAGAAAAACGGGGCTGTTGATGGGAACGCTTCGGAGCGATTCGACAAACTCTCCACGCCCCAGCTTGTGGCAGAACTGGAGAGTTCCAACGGCTGGCGTCGTGATATCGCGCAGCGGTTGTTGGTGGATTCAAAAGACGATTCAGCCGCACCGTTGTTGCAGACGATGGTTGTTCGTGGGCATCGCCCGACGGCTCGCCTTCAGGCGTTATGTACGCTGGATGGACTTGGGAAGTTGACGCCGGAAATCCTTGCTACGGCACTGAAGGACATTCATCCTGCAGTTCGACGCTGGGCCGTACGTCTGGCACCGGCGGCTGGCCTCGAGCTGAAGGCATTGGCTTCATTGACCAACGATCCTGATGCCAAAGTAAGGCTGGAGTTGGCCTGCGTTGCCGGTCGACCGGGCGATAATGCCGCGGGCGCCATTTTAGGAGAGCTCCTGATGCGCGATACCGATCCTTACATGCGAGCGGCCGTCATGAGTTCACTCAACGCTGGCAACATCAGTAACACAATCGATCGCTTTGGTGCCATCGTTCAGGCGGAGTCCCTTGAACTGGAACCCGATGTGTCGCGTATCTCCGGATTTTCTGCGACAGATCGCGACGATCTCACAGGCACACTGTTTGAACAGGCCGCTTCGATGGCTGGTGACGACGATCTGGAACGGTTGCTGTTGCTGACAGTTGATGATTCGAACGATCGCCTGCAGGCATGGCAGATGAAGAGTCTGGCGAAGATGCTGGATCGACTGAAGGCTCGCGACTGGTCGATCGACGAACACGTTAAGCAGGGGCAGGGCAGGGAATTGGTCGCTCAGGCATTTGTGATTGCGCGACGAATGGCGTCTGATTCTGCTGAACATGAAATGCTTCGAGTCGCCGCAATCCCGCTGCTATTGCGAGATCCTGCCCATGCGGAGGATACTGCGACGTTGCAGAGTATGCTGACACCGCAAACTCCAGCCGCAGTGCAAGTGGCTGCCATACAGCATCTTGGAAGGCAGTCAAATAGTGTTGCCGCAGAGGTATTACTCGCCGGATGGCCATCACATTCTCCAGCGATACGTGCACAGATTCTTTCCATTCTCTCGAGCCGTCCGGAGTGGGTCGTTCAACTCCTGACGCAGATGGAATCGGGACAGGTTGCCGCGGCAGAGATCGATGCTTCCATGAGGCAGCGACTCTTGACGACTCGCGAGCCAGCCATTCGCGAACGCCTGGAGAAGATCTTTGCCTCCGGTACTTCTGCCGATCGAAAGGCTGTGATGGAATCCTTCCAGCCGGCGTTAAAACTTTCGGGCGACTCTGCGCGAGGCGCTGCGGTTTTCAATAAGCGATGCTCAACCTGTCACAAGCAGAACGGCGTTGGTTTTGAAGTTGGTCCGAATCTGGCATCTCTAACGAATCGAACGCCCGAAACTCTGTTCAGTGCCATACTCGACCCCAGTGCGGCGGTCGAGGCGAAGTACCTTAACTTCGTCGCAGTAACAACGTCAGGGCGAAGCGTCATCGGTCTTCTGTCCACCGAAACAGGCAGCAGCCTTACTCTTGTCGCAGCGGAGGCCAAAACCGAGTCGATTCTCCGGAGCGATATTGAAGAACTTAGGAGTACGGGAAAGTCACTCATGCCGGAAGGTCTTGAGAAAGACCTCTCACATCAAGATCTGGCGGACGTGATTGAGTATGTCAGAACACTAAAGAAGTAGCATTTTTCTGCACGACACAGCATTCTGTCAGATTGTTGATTTAGTTCGATTGAACCAAATCGCCCCCTTCGGCCTCGTGCCAAAGTGGGAAGGTTTGGTAACCAGAAAAGCGTTCGTCTTTCACTCAGTTGTCCTTTGTTTTTTCCTGATCGTTTCTGCAAGGAGTCTGTTCTGATGGATTCGCGATACTTCAGGCATCTGATTGTTTGCATGGCCTTCACAACTCTGGTCATTTCAACAACAGTTTGCGCTCAGTCGACAAGGCGAAGCCAATCTCCATCAGATGACAACTGGCCAACGTTCCGAGGACCAACTGGGCAGGGCGATTCGTCTGCGAAGACAACGCCACTGACATGGAGCACCTCCGAGAATATCGCGTGGAAGATACCAATGCCGGGACCGGGATCCTCCAGTCCGGTTGTATTTGGCGATCATATCTACATCACCGCCTATTCAGGTTTCTTTGTTCCGGGCAATCCAGGAGGGACGCAGGAAGACCTGAAGAGACATCTGTTATGTCTGGATCGCCAGTCCGGAAAAGAAGTCTGGCAGAAGATTGTTCCCGCAAAGCTGCCGGAAGAAGAGCGAATCAGAGATCATGGCTTCGCGGCGAATACTCCAACAGCAGACAAAGATCGAGTTTACTGCTTCTTTGGAAAAACCGGTGTCATGGCCTTTAGTCACGATGGCAAAGAGCTTTGGACTGCGGATGTCGGTTCAAAGACGCACGGCTGGGGAACATCTGCCTCACCGACACTTTACAAGGATCTGGTGTTCATCAATGCCAGTGTTGAAAGCGAGTCGTTGGTGGCTCTCAATAGGAGTACAGGCGAAGAAGTCTGGCGAGCAGGCAACATCAAGGAGGCCTGGAACACTCCTCAGGTGGTCGCCAATGTGGACGGCAAGCCGGAGTTGATTATCGCAACTCAGGGAAGCATTCAGGCTTTTGATCCCGATTCCGGAGAGCAACTGTGGACCTGTGCGACGGACATCACCTGGTATATGGTTCCGAGTGTTATTTCCCACGACGGTATTGTCTATTGCCTTGGAGGTCGCTCGGGAGTCGCTTCTCTGGCCGTAAAGACAGGCGGTCGAGGAGATGTCACGAAGACACATCGACTTTGGACCAGCTTCAAAGGTTCCAATGTTACATCACCCGTGTTGCACGACGGACATCTCTACTGGATGAACGACAATCTCGGGATCGCCTACTGTGCCAATGCGGAGACGGGAGAAGTCGTCTATGAACAGCGAATGAATCGCTCGGGACAGGTGTATGCTTCTGCGTTGTTGGCAAATGGTCGAGTCTATTATCTGACTCGCGAAGGCCGCACATTCGTTGTTGCAGCGAAACCAGAATTCGAACAACTGGCTTCAAATGATCTGAATGATCGATCGCTGTTTAATGGCAGTTTTGCCGTCGATGGTTCTCGGTTGCTGGTGCGATCCGATAGGTTCCTGTACGCCATTGAATAGTTTACGAGAAGGCTCATCGTCATGGCATCAGCAGGAACTCGTTGACAGTTTTGCTGACGTTATTCGGCGTAATGCGTTTCAACCCCGGTTATGCGGATTCCGAAATCGGGTGATTGAAACAGATTGCTGACCTGTCATGTCTGGCCAGCTTTCAACTAAAACCAGCATAAATTCGTCGACTTTCAAGCAACGCCTCCGTAGAAATTGAGCGAAGGTTTCATTACGTGGTTCGCGTTTGTTTCGGGAATCCTCAGCTCGCTGCGCGAAAATGCGACAGACGTTCTTTCCGAAAACGCGAATGCTCCTAGAATCCGCTGACTCAGAAAAGGGGTCAGGAACCAATCTTACGCAGCACCCTTCGGGCCTGTCGGCTATTGGTTCCTGACCCCTTTTCTCAGCTTGCATCCGACGATAGTTCTGTTTGGTATTCGGCATTGAGTTTGAGACGTTATGGCCAAAAAGGCAGCAAAATCAGCAGCAAAGGCTGAAGAAACCAGTGAAGTAAAGCCGGCTGAGAAGCAAACTGCAAAGCCCGCTTCGCGCTCAGCAGCAGAGAAAACTCCGAAGAAGGCTGCTTCTGCTGCTGTGAAGAGCAGTTCGACGGACAACGACCAGACTGAGCAACGGACGCTGGAAATTGGTCGTGAGCTGTTCGGGCGGATTGAGCATCGTTCGCCATCGATCTTCCATGGTCGCTGGTGGGAAGATCGCCTGATGTCGTGGGCGATGAATGACGAAGCGGTCAAAGTTCAGATGTTTCGCTTTGTCGATGTGTTGCCGATGCTTCGGGATCACACTGCGATCGCACGTCACCTCGACGAGTACTTTGAAGAAGTGCGAGATCACCTTCCGTGGGCCGCTCGCCTTGGGCTTGATCTGTCAACCAGCAACAGCATTCTCAGCCGCGCGCTGGCTTTTAATGCACGCACGAATGCGGCACGGATGGCTCGGCGGTTTATTGCGGGCTCCAATGTTGATGAAGTTCTGGCCTCGGTTCGCCGCATTCGCCGAAACCGCTATGCATTCACTCTCGATCTGCTGGGCGAAGCGGTCATCAGTGATTATGAAGCGGATCGATATCAGCAATCGTATATTGATCTTATCAATGGCATGGCTCAGCAGGTCAATGAATGGCCTGAGGACATGCTGTTGGATTCTGACCACGAAGGTCGAATTCCTCGCGTCAACGTCAGTCTGAAACTGTCCGCTCTGGACAGTCAGTTTTCACCGATTGACGCGGAAGGCACGATTCGTCGCGTCTCGGCTCGGCTGCGACCAATTCTGCGAACAGCTCGTGACAATAATGCCTATGTCCACATCGACATGGAGCAGAACGATTATCGCGAGCTGACTTTTGAAATCTTCCGCAGAGTCCTGATGGAAGATGAGTTCCGTGACTACGCGGACTGTGGCATCGTTATTCAGGCTTATCTGGAGTCCGCCGAAAGCGATCTCCACAAGATGCTCGAGTGGGCGAAGAATCGCGGCACGCCGATCTGGATCCGTCTGGTCAAAGGCGCGTACTGGGATTACGAGAATATCGTAGCCGAGTATCGCGGCTGGCCGGTTCCTGTCTTTCGCCGCAAGTGGCAATCGGACGATAATTACGAGCGACTGACACGCGTGTTGATGGAAAACTATCAATGGCTCCGTCCGGCTCTGGCCAGTCATAACCTCCGCAGTCTGGCTTATGGTCTGGCTCTGAAGGAAGAGCTGCAAGTTCCGGATAGGGCCATGGAAATCCAGATGCTCTACGGAATGGGCGATGAACAGGCCCAGTTGTTTCTGGAACGTGGCCATCGTGTCCGCATCTATACGCCGTTTGGCGATTTACTTCCGGGCATGGCGTACCTCGTACGTCGACTGCTTGAGAACACGTCAAACGATTCTTTCCTCCGCCAAAGCTTCACCGAACATATTGCCGTCGAGAAACTCCTTATGAAGCCATCCAGCCATTCCGCTGCAGAACCTCCTATTCAGAGTGGTCCTCGCCCTGGATTCAATAACGAGCCGCTGATCGACTTCTCGAAAGAGGAGAACCGTGACGCGATGGCCCACGCCTTGTCTGAAGTTCGCGATCAGTTTGGCGGCGTCTACTCTTTGATCATTGATGGCAAATCATGCGACAGCCGTGCCACACTCGTTTCTCGAAATCCTTCGAAGACTTCGGAGATCATCGGACGCGTCGCTTCGGCGACAGTTGATCAGGCGACTGATGCGATTGAAGCGGCCCGGCGAGCATACGGAATGTGGGCTGCAACTCCGGTGGAAACTCGTGCGGAATACCTGGAACTGATCGCGGCTGAAATTCGTGAACGTCGTTTTGAGTTGACGGCTTGGGTAGTCTTCGAAACCGGTAAGCCGTGGGCCGATGCGGATGCAGATGTTGCCGAAGGCATCGATTTCTGTATGTACTATGCTCATGAAATGAAGCGACTTGGCTCTGCTCAGAAATGCGATTTTCTGGGCGAAGATAACAGCTATTCCTACCGTCCGCGTGGTGTCTGCGTGGTGATTGCTCCGTGGAACTTCCCGTTTGCGATCCTGACGGGGATGACACTGGCGGCCGTTGTGACTGGCAATACTGTCGTCATGAAGCCCGCGGAGCAGTCTTCCGTCGTTGCTGCCAAACTGATGGAAATTATTCGCAACTCCAGTGTCCCGGACGGAGTTGTTAATTTCGTGCCTGGAATCGGCGAAGAAATCGGCCCAGCGTTGGCCGGACACCCGGATGTGGATCTTGTCGCGTTTACGGGTTCTCAGAACGTCGGCCTCGAGATCAACCGTGCGGCCGCGGACACTGACAAACGTCAGAAAAATGTGCGGCGTGTTATCGCAGAGATGGGTGGCAAGAATGCCATCATCGTCGACGATGATGCGGATCTTGATGAAGCCGTGATGGGAGTCATTCGCAGTGCGTTTGGCTATGCTGGACAGAAATGTTCAGCGTGTTCTCGTGTAATCATTCTCGAGGCTGCCTATAAGCCGTTTGTGGACCGATTGATCGAAGCGACGAAGAGTCTGAAGATTGGTACGGCTGAAGATCCGGGCACGACAATTGGCCCAGTGATTGACGATGAGGCTCGTGACAGAATTCTCGAGACGATTCGCAAAGTTGATCCGGAGCATGGTGGAATTCTGACACTTGCGATGGATCCGGGACCTCTGACAAAGCAGGGGAGTTTTGTCGGTCCGCACATCTTCATTGATGTTGATCCGACCTCTCCTTTGGCTCAGAACGAGATCTTCGGGCCGGTTCTTTCAGTGATCCGGGCTAAGAATCTGGATGAGGCATTCAGTATCGCCAACAATACTCGATACGCTCTGACCGGAGGCGTCTACAGTCGTAGCCCACAGACCCTGCGACGTGCTCGCAATGAGTTTGAAGTGGGCAACCTGTACCTGAATCGTGAGATCACGGGTGCACTTGTGCAACGTCATCCGTTTGGTGGGTACAAGATGTCGGGCATTGGCAGCAAAGCTGGTGGTCCAGACTACCTGCTGCAGTTCTTGATTCCGATTAATGTGTCGGAGAACACAATGCGTCGTGGATTCGCTCCGAAACAGGACGAGTAGTGTTTGAGCAGGATTATGCGGTCATGACTTCGAAGATCTCATGGCCGCCCTGAGCAATCTCGATGGGACGGCCGGTTTGATCGGGCACGCGCAGCGCTGGATCGATGCCTAATGTTCGATAGATAGTTGCAAGAAGATCTGCCGGGCGAACCGGGTTATCAGCAACATAGGCGGCTTGGGTGTCGGATGCGCCGTAGACCGTGCCGCCGCGAATTCCGGCTCCGGCCAATAGCGAACCATAGCAGTTCGTCCAATGATCACGCCCCGAGTTCGCGTTGATGCGCGGCGTGCGCCCCATTTCACTGGTCACCACAATCAGCGTTTCATCCAGCAGCCCGCGTTCCTGCAGGTCCGTCATCAGAGCGTGCATAGTCTGGTCGAACCCGGGCAGTTTGTTCTTCTTCAGGATATTGAAGTTGTTGTTGTGCGTATCCCAGGCATCGTAGTCGACATTCACCGGGCCCCAGAACAGATCCCAGGTGACGTTGACGAAGCGAACTCCAGCCTCAATCAGCCGCCTCGCGATTAATGTGGAATTGCCGAACAGCGTTTGGCCGTATCGATCCACCATCTTCGGATCTTCCTGCGACAAATCGAAAGCCTGTCGCATGGCTGATGAGGTTAAAATATCGAACGCCTGCTGCTGATTGCGTTGATAGGAGGACGGCGTCACGGTTGCAAACTGATCCAGCCGTCGTCGTTCAACATCGATCTGAGATAACAGCGATCGTCGAGTATTCAGACGATCGATCGTCATCCCGTCTTCCAGGGATGTGCTCGGCAACACAGGAGCACCGCGCACGATTTGAGGAGTCCCGGGGGACGGAGCGAATGAGCCTTTGTCGTAGAACGGCATGCACTCTGTTGTCAGCGCGTCGTACTGCTTGCCGAGGAAACCACCATACGGTCCGGATCGGCGAAAGGACTGTCCCCAGCCGAGCCAGTGTGGCATATAAACATATTGAGGCGTCTCGGTATGCTCGCCACTGAGGTACTGTAGCACCGACCCGATACTTGGTGCATCTGTGGGTCGAGGATGCTGGTCCGGCGGAATGACATCAAAGCCGGTGTAGCATGGCAAACAGTTGTGACACCCCGCCTTGTGATTCACCGATCGGATAAACGCAAATTGATGGGCTAGTTGAGCAAACTTTGGCAGATGCTCACAAACTTCAATCCCCGGGACCGTGGTCGGAATCGGCTTGAATTCACCTCTGACCTCTGATGGTGCGTTGGGTTTCAGGTCATACATATCCTGAGTCGCCGCACCGCCCAGCAAA
>CAIXQV010000125.1 GCA_903921605.1 uncultured Planctomycetaceae bacterium
CTCCGGGGTATCGCATTCGAGTCAACGGGAATGCTCGCGAATCAGTGCTGGTTTATGAGCCGATTGATGGCAAGCCGGTTGTATTGAAGCCGGGCGAGAACTACGAACTGGTGCGGCACATCTTTGTTAATCGGGATCTTCCGAACGTAATGGCGGATTACGACGAGTCGATCGGCAAAGGCGAATCTCTTCGATTGATGGATTTGCCGGTCTTTGCGAAAGGGCGTCTCATCTCTGACGCTCGAGTGGCTCTGAGCCTGGGCGATGTCAGTCGAGGAACTCTTGTGACAAGAGACGTGGGCCTTGCTGTGGTTCGGCTGCCACAGGGAGAATACAAAGCAACAGTCAGCGTCGCGGGGAGGGAACTGAAGGCTCAGAATTATACCGTGTCAGAGACAGGCGTTGAGCCGATACAGGTGGACGACTTGTCGCTGGGCTATGCGATCATCACGATCACTGATGCAGAAGGCCGTGACATTCCGGCTAAGTTGCAGTTTAAAGGCAAAGGAGAAACGCCAACTCCGAACTGGGCACCGGAGACCGGCGAACAGCTCGTGAAGAATCTGGCTTACACAGCCAACGGCGTGGTGGAAGTCGCTCTGGAGGCCGGAGAATATGAACTGACGGTCAGCCGCGGTTCGGAGTATCACGCGGACTATCGTACGCTGAAAATTGAGGAAGGAAATACTGTAGGTCTCTCTGTCAAACTAGCCCGCGTCGTGGAAACTGCGGGTTGGGTCAGTGCGGATTTCCATAGCCATAGTTCTCCTTCCGGCGATAACACCTCCAGCCAGCTGGGACGGGTGTTAAATCTGATTGGCGAGCATATCGAGTTTGCTCCATGCACCGAGCATAACCGCATCAGCACTTATGAGCATCACTTGACGGAGCTCCGCGCGAAGGCCTTTATGGCGACTGTGTCCGGAATGGAGCTGACCGGGACACCTCTGCCATTGAATCATCAGAATGTGTTCCCGCTTCTCTTTAAGCCTCGCACACAAGACGGCGGCGCGCCGGTGACGGATGCCAGTCCGGAAACTCAGATGGAACGCATTGCCGCGTGGGACAACAACAGTGTGAAACTGATTCAGCAGAATCATCCGGATCTTGGTTGGCTATTCTATGATCGGGACGGCAACAAAACTCCGGATGAAGGCTATTCGCGATCGTTTGGTTTGATGAATGTGATGGAGATTCATCCGATTGACCCGCTGTTGAAACCATCGCAGTTTGACGTACGCGACGGTAAGACAATTGGCAACCAGACGGCACTCAATTGGCTGCAGCTTCTGAATCAGGGATTTCGGATCTACGGCGTCGTCAATACCGACTCGCACTACAACTTCCACGGTTCGGGCGGCTTGAAATTATGGATCAAGTCTTCAACTGATGATCCGGCAAAGATCAACTCTGATGAAATGCGAGATGCCTCACGCAGCGGCCACCTGATCATGTCCAATGGACCTTATCTTGAAGCGACCTTCACGGAATTGGGGACAAATCAGGAACCAGTCGTCTCGGGGCAGGATTTGGTCGCGAAGTCAAAGAAGGTCAGTGCGAAGATTCGAGTTCAGTGCCCGAACTGGCTGGACGTTGACACGGTGATCGTTCTTGTCAACGGGCGTCGCAGTGACAAACTAACATTTTCAAGAGACACACATCCGGACATGTTTGGCAAGGATGTTGTGAAGTTTGATCGCACGGTCGATGTGGAACTGACCGAGGATGCTCATATTGTTGTTCTGACCGGGCATCGAACTCAGGTTCTGGGAGACATCATGGGCCCGATGTGGGGAACTCAGCATCCGACTGCGTTAAGCAACCCGGTCTTTATCGATATCGCCGGAGATGGCTTTACGGCCAACAAGGATACTCTGGATATTCCATTGCCGGTCAAGTTCGTGGCAGAGAAATGAGGATCTGCCGGGCACGGGCCATTGGACACCGAATGCCGTTTGAGATCTGAGATTTCACATTTGAGATCGACCATTCGGGCGGCGGTGCTGGGATGAATGCCGCGCTACGGTAGGGGCGGCACGTCGTATAAATCTCACCGCCACGGAAGATGAGCCTACTCAGTCGGCAGGGCAGGGTTAACGCGAATTCGCACGGTAAAGTCGTCACAACTGCACCAGCGTGTTGAAAACAGGCAACATGCGCAAACATTGCGTAGCAAGAAAGCAACGCAGATAAACGATCACGGGAACGCGACGACCGCCCCTTAGCGGTTTGTCATTCAACATTTCTCTGACGCGTGAAAGAGCGCGAAGCGAAAGGTAGACGCCCGTGGAAATGCTCGACGATATCGTCAAAGAGTTTCTGGTAGAGAGTTACGAGAACCTTGATCAGTTGGACAAGGACCTGATGGCGCTGGAGGATTCTCCGGATGATCGCAGTCGGCTGTCCAGTATTTTTCGCACGATTCACACCATCAAGGGCACTTCGGGTTTTCTTGCCTTCCCGAAGCTTGAGCACATCACGCACGTTGGTGAAAACCTTCTGGTGCGTTTGCGCGACGGTGCGTTGCAGTTGAACGCGGAAATCACATCGGGGCTGTTGTCCATGGTGGATGCTGTTCGCAGCATTCTGGGACAGATCGACAGCACCGCGACAGAAGGTGAAGAAGCCTACGAAGCTCTGGTTGCCAAGTTGGGACGACTGAAGAATGGTGAGTCGGCTGCACCGCCGGCCGCTCCCGCATCAGCCTCTGAGCAGGCTGAGATTGAAGTCGAGCAAGTCATTCGCGAGCTCAGCAACGACGTCGCAGCGGCGGTTTCAGAATCAACAACGAAGAGTAAGAAATCAAGAAGCAACAAAGCGAAGAGCAAAGCGGTTACAGCTCAATCAGCACCGGCTGCTCCCGCAGAGATTGCTCCAACGCCGCCGCCAGCGGCGGCGGTTTCGGCAGAACAGGATCACGATCATCCCGCCCCGGTCATGGCAGCGGCGACTCCGGCAGTCAAGAAAGAAGCACGCACCGTCGACAATGGCGAAGGCGGCGGTTCTGCTGCGGACTCTTCGGTGCGTATCGATGTGCATCTGCTTGACAAACTGATGAACCTGGTCGGTGAGCTTGTACTGGCTCGCAATCAGATCATGCAGTTCAGTCAGGGGATTGAAGACGCAGCACTGGCAGCGGCTTCTCAGCGAATCAACCTGATCACGACGGAACTGCAGGAAGGAGTTATGAAGACTCGCATGCAGCCAATCCGCAATGCGTGGAGCAAACTGCCCCGCGTTGTACGAGACTTGTCCATCAGTTGTGGCAAGCAGGTTCAAGTGAAAATGGATGGTGCTGAAACAGAACTCGACAAGACAATTCTGGAAGCCATCAAAGACCCATTGACACACATCGTCCGCAACTCGGTCGACCATGGGATCGAAACGGCCGAAGTTCGTAAGGCCA
Organism: uncultured Planctomycetaceae bacterium; assembly: GCA_903921605.1. The sequence goes on from CAIXQV010000125.1 coordinate 3,407, forward strand.
ACGGGAAGCCCGCTGAAGGAACACTTTGGCTACGAGCTTATCACGAAGGTGGTCAGGTCAACATTGAGATCGCCGACGATGGTGCCGGCATCAATGTGGATCGAGTGCGGCAGAAGGCGATTGAAAAAGGAATGATTACGCCGGAGCAGGCCGCGGCGATGCCAGATCGCGATGCCATCCAGTTGATTCTGTTGCCGGGCTTTTCCACGGCGGCCAAAGTCACCAACGTATCAGGTCGCGGCGTGGGAATGGATGTTGTCAAGACAAACGTCGAGAAGATCGGCGGGACGCTCGACATTCACAGCACCGTGGGCCACGGGACGACTCTGCGAATCAAGATTCCACTCACGCTGGCCATTGTGCCGGCCCTGATTGTCACCTGCGACGAGGATCGTTACTGCATTCCTCAGGTCAGCCTGCTGGAACTTGTGCGACTGGAGGGCGACCGTGCTCGTAAAGACATCGAACTGATGCATTCCGTCCCCGTGTATCGTCTTCGAGGCCAATTGCTGCCACTTGTCTTCCTGGACGAAGAACTGAAGCTACGACCTCGACGATCGGACGAAGAGCGTCGTTCATGCGATGTTGTGAACATTGTTGTCCTGCAGGCGGAAGATCGGCAGTTCGGACTGGTCGTGGATCACATCAACGACACTCAGGAAATCGTCGTCAAACCGCTTGGTCAGCACCTGAAGGGGCTCGCCACTTATGCAGGTTCAACCATCATGGGTGATGGGACCGTGTCACTCATTCTGGACGTCCTCGGGATTGCTCAACAGTCTCACGTTCTGAGCGCTCATGGAACTCGGTCTTTGATTGACAACTCAGACAATCGAGGCGAACAAAATATCATGGGCATTTCATGGCTCATCGTCGATCCTCAGGATGGAACACGAGCGGCGATTCCACTGTCCAGTGTTTCGCGACTCGAAGAGATTCGCTCCGAATCGATCGAGAAAACCGGACGCCAGCAGGTTGTGCAATACCGAGGCGAGATCATGCCGCTGGTTTCACTGAACGACTTCGGTCAGGTGGAGCCGGACGAACACGGAGCCATTTCGCTGGTCGTCTACAACGATGGCCGACGCAACATCGGAGTTGTTGTTGGACGAATTGTGGACATCGTTAACGAACCCGATCAGGCGTTCTCGGATGAATCGTGTGAAACGCGAATCATCGCCGGCAGGGTGACGCGAGTGGTTCATCTTGAACAGCTCGCGATGAATGCGTAGGGCGGCTTCCACTGGCCGGCTGTCAGCTGGCCCGACGATTTTAAATCTCAGATTTCAGATTTGAAATTCAAAACATCTACAGCACAAATCCACGAAAGTGAAGTATCCATGGTGGCCTCAAATTCATACTGCACCTTCCGAGTTGGGACCATGTATCTCGGCGTCGAAGTTCATCGCGTGCAGGAAGTGATTCGTGCTCAACGAATGACGCGCATTCCGGGAGCCCCTGAGGTTGTGCGGGGCCTGATGAATCTGCGTGGCCAGATTGTCACAGCTCTTGATATGCGTCGTCGGCTGGGAATGGCCGAAGTCGAGACCAAAGAGCCACAGATGAATGTGGTGGTTCGCACTCCTGATGGTCCTGTCAGTCTGCTGGTCAACGAAATCGGCGACGTCATCGTTGTCGACAAGGACCAGTTTGAAGCTCCACCGGAAACGCTGCAGGGCTTTCATCGCGAGCTGATCACGGGGTCGTACAAGCTGCAGGGCCGATTGATGCTTGTCTTGAATCTTGAGGCTGCGGTTCGTGTGGCTGCATAGGCTTGTTTTCCCTTTGAGTGCTGTCGGCCTGATGCGACGATGGAACAGCAACTAACGCAAACATGCTCCGTCACCAAATCATCCACGAAACATTCTGTCAGCGGTGCTCCTTATGAACCTGTGCCACTACATCCCTGAAAGACTTCGATCTTCCGTTGCGATCCTCGTCGCGCCTCTGGCCTATGGGATTGCGATGACTGTGGTCGTTCTGCACGCAGAAAGCGTTCAGACACACGATCAAGCCGAAGTGGCCAGTCCAACTTTGGCACCGACGGTCGAGGCTGAAGTTTCAGAGACCCCCGCGGAGACTAGCTTCAGCGACGGACTCTATGAAAAATACTCGTATGCTGCATCCGCTTTTCTGATCGCGACAGCGTTATCCACGGTCGTCATATCCCGTATGCTTTCGCTGAAGGACCAACAGTGTTCTTCTGAGGGCAACCGATCCAAAGCGTATGCCGACCGTGTGAGACAATATTCATCCGAGATGGCTGCTGTTGCTCAGCAGACATCTGGCAGCATTGATGAGATCGCTCGTAGCTCACAGATCGCTGTCAGTGCTCTGCAGCAGGCGCTGTCACAATGCGTCCGGTCGTCAGATGTTGTCAAATCTTTCGGAAGTCACACTGACTCTGTGACCGAACTGATTGGCGAAATTACGGCGATCTCCGAGCAAACAAATCTGCTGGCACTGAATGCCACGATCGAATCCGCTCGGGCTGGCGAAGCCGGCAAGGGATTCTCGGTCGTCGCTAATGAAGTGAAACAGCTGGCCAACGATACGCGAGTGACATCGGAACGCGTGATTGAACGCGTCCGCTGCATTCAGAAGTCCAGCGGTGAAACGATCACGACGACTGATGAAGTTCTGGCCCTGATGAAACAGTGCTCCGAATCGCAATCGACAATTGCTGCTGCAGTTGAAGAGCAACGGAACATTGCTTCGCAACTGGCTCGACAGGCTCATGAACTGGCAACAGAAGCCGGAGGCGATGCTCCATCGTCGGTCGGATTCTCAGGTCCAGAATCCAGTTACATGCCACGTAAAAATAGTTACTCGACAACTGACGTCGCTAAATCTGGCCGACGTCGTCAGATGCAGAGTGTGTCCCATCTTTAAACACCACGATCACGCAGCATTGACAGGTTACGCTTTTTCGGACTCGTCCGAGCGGAGACTTTCATGTTCAGTTTAGTACAAAAAATTCCACAGAAATACCGGATTCCACTCGTGGCAGCCGTGCTGCCGACGCTGGTCATTCTGGCGCTGACGTGGTCTCAGGTTGGCGACATTCGTCAGCGTGCGGTTGATGCGTGCGTCAGTCAGGCACGGGCCGTTTGTCTGTCAGCAGAATCTGTTCGACTGCATGCCGAACACCAGTGGCAGAAGGACATCTTTCAGCAGTCAAAATTGAAGGAATGGGCGCATGCAGGAAATACCGACCATGTGATGTCAACGATTCCGATCATCTCAGCGATGGCCTCGATTCAGAACAGTGCAAAGGACTCTGGATTCCTCTTTAAGGTTCCTACGTTGACGCCCAGAAATCCGGCCAACATGGCTGACGCTTTTGAGCGTGCTGCCCTGGCGAAGCTGAGCGATGAGAATCTGAATGAGTTGATCGAGTTCGACGAAGCACACAACACTGTACACTACTTCCGCCCGGTTCGCATGAGCGAAAGCTGCCTGAAGTGTCATGGAAAACCAGGCAACTCAATGGAACTCTGGGGTAACGATAAGGGACTCGACGGCACGGGCTTCGAAATGGAGAATGCCTCAGTCGGTGACCTGAAGGGAGCCTTTGAGATTGTTTCGTCACTGGATCAGGCCGACTCCGATGCTGCGGCAGCAATGTCCAAGGCTATGAATTTTGCCGTTGTGAGCCTGATCGTCTGCGGACTTTTATCACTGGTTATTCTGAAATCCGTGCAGATGGATGTTCGTCAGAACGCCTGCCTGATCGGTAACGAAGTGGCCCAGGATGTTTCAGACGGGACCGCTGGCATTGCCAGTGCGATCGAAGAACTGTCGGCCAACATTCGCGACATCGCTGACGGAGCTTCGTCTACGTCCGGCTTCGTCCGCGAAGTCGTCCTGAAGGTCGAATCGACAAATGTACGCGGGAATCTGCTGAGCAAATGCAGCAGCGAGATCGGCAATATTGTCCAACTGATTGACGCGATCGCCGAGCAGACAAATCTGCTGGCCCTGAACGCCACGATCGAAGCGGCCAGAGCTGGCGACACCGGTAAAGGCTTCGCAGTCGTGGCTGGTGAAGTCAAAGAACTGGCTCGCGAAACCTCCAAAGCCACATCCGCGATCACTGAAAAAATCAACGCGATTCAGTCGGCCTCTACTGAACTGCTGGGAGATCTCGGCACGGTTCAGGAAGTGGTCCGACGAATTGATTGTTCACAAACCGCGATTGCCAGTGCAGTCCATCAGCAAAAATCAGCGACCGATGAAATCGGCCGAGCGGTGCATGGGGTTCTTCACTCCAGCCGCCAGTTGACCAATCGACTGACGGGATCAACTCTTTAATTCCTGAAATCTTCTATCGCGATTCAGAAATGGATCGCGATAGAAGACAACCTGTTCCACAAGCCAACGTACAACTTCGGAGTGTTCTACATGTCGTTTCGCAACATCTCAGTACCGGTCAAGCTTTATATTCTGACGGGCGTTTTCTCGCTCGGTCTGATCGGTTACGGCCTGTGGTCCAATCACACTCTCTCTGTCAGCAAGGTAAATGGTCCGTACTACAAGAAGATTGTGGAAATGAAAGATGTTCTCGCAGACATCCTGCCACCACCAGAGTACATCCTCGAAGGATATCTGGCATCTCTCACGTTGGCGGAGATGTCTCACGACGGAGATGCGTCTCCGGCTGAGATGGCAGCCGCTGCTGAAGAGATTCGCACGCTTCAGAAACAGTATGAAGATCGTCACGATTTCTGGAACAACACGATGACGGAAGGTGAAATCAAGTCCAAGCTGATGAAGGATACACACGAACCTGCCGTTGAATTCTTTAAGCTTGCGAGTGAGAAGCTGATCCCCGCATGCCTCGCTGCAAAAGGGGCCGAGGCTCAGGCGATCTTTGTCAGTGAAATGACCCCCGTGTTTCGCAAACATAAGGCGGCGATCAATGATCTCTCAGCCTTGACACAGAAGACTTCGATCGAGGTAGAACGAGAGTCTGGTGAATTTGTCGACGCCAGCGTGAAGTGGAACATTGGCTTGGCATCGGCCGTGGTCATTTCCTGCGGTCTGTTTGGCTGGTATACAGCTCGAGAGATGTCTAATACCCTGCGAAGATCGGCAGAAGCTCTTCGCCATGTGGCTCGGTCGGAACTGGTCACTGTGGGACAGCAGATGCGAGCGAATGCTCAGGAGACTACTCATCAGGCCACGCTGGCCAGCGGTGCTGCAGAACAGGTCAGCACGAATGCTCAGGCCCTGGCCAAGGCGGTTGACGAGTTCAACACCAGCATTCGCGAGATCTCAGGGAATACGTCCAATGCCGCAACTGTTGCAGGCCATGCCGTCGAAGCTGCTAATCGTACGAACGCCACGGTTCTGAAGCTGGGCGAAAGCAGTGCCGAAATTGGTAACGTGATTAAAGTGATCAACTCGATCGCTGAACAGACAAATCTGCTGGCCCTGAACGCCACCATCGAAGCCGCTCGAGCCGGTGAAGCCGGTAAGGGATTTGCTGTCGTCGCCAACGAAGTGAAAGAACTGGCCAAGCGGACCAGCGAAGCGACCGAAGACATTATTCGTAAGATCGCGATGATTCAGGACGATACGGCTCAGGCCGTTCAGGCGATCGGTCAGGTTGCCGGAATTATCCGCCAGATCAATGAATCTCAGAACGCCATCGCCAGTGCGGTTGAAGAACAGTCCGCAATGACGGGTGAAATCAGTCGCAACATCGCCGAAGTTGCTGCAGGCAGCGGCGAGATCGCTCGCAACATTACTCTTGTCGCCAATGCTGCAGATTCCACATCGCGTGGTACGGATGAAACTCTCCAGGCAGCGGCTGATATCGAGCAGATGGCGGAAGATCTTCTTATGCTTGTGGGA
>CAIXQV010000126.1 GCA_903921605.1 uncultured Planctomycetaceae bacterium
GGCTGCTGGTTTGGCAAGCCGGAACAAATGCAGCGCACGATTGGGCAGGGATCAAGATTTGTTGTCTATTCGAACGACGGTGCGTTTCTGCGTGAGTCGATTCAAAACGCCTTTTCGGCATTGCGGAACATATAGAGATCGGGCAGTACAAACATGACGATGTGCCCGATAGATTTAGGCGTTTGTTGAAGGTTCCAGTTGGGGACGTGTTTGTCTCTCTCGGGATCCCGCGCTATTCAGAACCATTTCGCGAATGCTTGCGGTTTCATTCTCATGCCAATTGAATCCGCAGTGATGCGATTCGTGCCTGTCGTTTAGCCCAATCGTCCGAACTGCTGATCCAATGTGCCACGGCTCAAGGTCAAGGACGTTGGGCGACCATGTGGACAATGGTGCGAGTCATTGACCAGATGTCTCTGCCGAAGCAGTTCCTGCATTTCTTCTGCCGTAAGACGATGCCCTGATTTGATTGCTGCTCGGCAAGCCATAGTGTGAAGCATGTGATCCAGAAGATCGCGTCTGGACATCTTGCCATCGTTTTGTACCAGTTGTTCTGCAAAATCTTTGACGATTCGAGCCAGATTGCCTCGCGGGATTAACGTTGGGTAGGACATGAGCAGAATGGTCGTACCTCCAAATTCCTGAAGTTCGAACCCAATTTCTTTCAGCAGGTCGAGCGACTCCAGAAGTGCTACGCACTCGGTGGCGGTACATTCGATGGTATCCGGGATCAGTAGGCGTTGACGTTCCACTCCGCCCGACAGGATTCGATTCCTTAGATGTTCATAGAGAATTCTCTCATGCAGTGCGTGTTGATCAATGACCTCCAGCCCGGCATCACTGGCAAGGACAATATAGCAGTCATGAATTTGTATCGCCCGAAACTCATTGTCAGTCGAGGCGATTGCGCTGTTGAGTGATTGTTCCATTCTGTCGTCAGCAATGGAAGCTTCGGCTCTGCTCTCCACTGCCGAAATTTGTGATCCAGGGACACTGGAGGGCGATGGCAAACACTCGGCTGAATCCATTTCCGGCGAAAGCCCTGAGAGGTTTGCGCGAGCAACAACTTCGGAAGTCGCCGGACTATTCTGCTGAGTCGAGAGAGTTTGCTGCTGGCCGTCTCGTACCTGTTGCGAATCGATCGCAAATGCTTCGATCACTGCAGGATGCGAAAACACCGAGCGATCATTAAAAGTTGATCTGAGGGCCGCTGAATCGCTGCCTGCTGAACGTGCAAAATCGCCAATACGGGGAGGAGTTGTAATCGTCGCATGGGAAGCCCAGAGGTTGAGTTCCCGCTGGGGAGCTTCAGGCGATGCAGGTTTATCAAACTTAAGTTCAGTTTTTGATGAGGGTGAAGCGGAGTTGCTGACTTCAATGCTGGACCGAAACTCAAGAGTCAGGAACTTGTCGCGAAGGGTCTTAAGCAGTTGTCGATAAAGTATCTGGCTGTCCTGAAAACGAACTTCACTTTTGGTGGGATGGACATTGACATCGACCATCGCTGGCGGCAGCTCCAGAAAGAGTATGCTGACAGGATGTCGGCCCACCATCAACAGGCCGCGATAAGCTTCTCCAAGTGCATGCTGAAGGCTCCGGTCCTGAATCCAGCGACCATTTAAAAACAGATACTGATCCTTGCGAGTTGAGCGGTTCAGAGATGGCTCACCGACGTATCCCCACAGTCGAATCTTTTCTCCTGAAGGCAATTCGGATTCTGAGGTGACGCTAATCAGGTGGTCGGAGACTTCACTACCCATGAAGCGTCGAACACGCTCAAGTGCATTCGCGGAAGCGGGTAATTCGTAGACCAGCTTTTCGTTGTGACGCAGCACCAGATGCAGATTGGGATTCGCGATCGCAATGCGGGAGAATTGTTCGGCAATCTGACCAAATTCGGTCGCCGGTTTCTTAAGGAAGCGTCGACGTGCCGGTGTGTTAAAGAACAGATTGTGAACTTCCATCACCGTGCCCGCCGGACATCCGCAGTCTCGATTGACCACGATTTGTCCGCCATGGCTTTCCAGTTCTCGACCAACAGGACATTCTTCCGGACGCGTGCGAATCCGAAATCTTGCGACAGAGGCGATCGATGCAAGAGCCTCACCTCGAAACCCCAATGTGCTGACATGATCCAGATCCGCATCGGAGCGAATCTTACTGGTGGCATGGCTGGTTACAGCCAGTAACATGTCGTCAGGATGGATGCCTTCACCATTGTCCGAGATCCGAATCAGGTCCATCCCACCATTGACGATGTCGACTTCAATTCTTGTTGAAAGCGCGTCGACACTGTTTTCCAGCAATTCCTTGACCACGCTACCTGGCCGTTCAATGACTTCTCCCGCTGCGATACGGTTGACGACATGAGCATCCAGTTGTTGTATTCGAGACATTGTGATGGCAGATCAAGGGCGGGCTGGTCGGTAGCAATTTTCCGTCGTCTCGGAGTATAACCAGTTTCGCATTGGATTTCCTGCCGGACAATCAATGCGTGGGACGCGTTTGAACGGATGATTCAGGTGACGGTCAAGTAAGGGCTTCGACCTCCGGCAGACCTGAGTCCCATCGGAACTAAGGGAAATGGATCGTGAGACATTGAGAGCCCTGCAGGCTCCATTGAAGTTGCAGTACCAATTGTCACCGGACACCGCCAATGTTTGCCTTAATGCTGAGGGCGTCGTGGAGTTCGATGTCCCGGGTTGTAGGGTCGCTTTGCCCTGCAATGATGGCAAGTTCATTAAAGCAGGCTTGCATCCAAACGCCGGCGGTGACGGGACTCAGGCTTGTTCCGCTGAGCTGCTTCTTCAGGCGCTGGTGACTTGTGCAGGAACTACGCTGGCGGCGGTGTCGATATCAATGGGTCTTCAAATAAGTCAGGCGTTGGTTTATGCCAAAGGTTTGCTCGATTTTCGTGGAACCATGGGAGTCGATCGATCTGTGCCTGTTGGATTTACCAGTGTAGAAATGCTGTTTCGAATCGACACCCAGGCAGACGAGACTTCAGTCAGGAAACTGATCGAATTAACTGAACGTTACTGCGTTATCTACCAGACATTGATCGCCAGTACGCCTGTTACTTCAGTACGGGTTCAATAAGCGACTGGTAAGTTGAGGCGTCCACATCCGCAGATTACGGGTTCGCATTAGCATCTGGTGTTGGCTCAAGAGCTGGTTGAACATCTGCGGGTTCATTTGGCTCAGAAGGAGTCACGGTCGGCTGGGCCTGGCCTATTGCTCTCTCATAGAATCCATCAAGAACTTCGGAGAAGTCTGCCTCCTTGCCAACACCAAGACCATCTATCTGTGCCTGGACCAGATCTGTTGGTATGGTCAGCAACGCACGATGTCGGACCTTGGTCACGACAGGAGTCTCAGGATACATTCCCATCATTTTTGAATCGGCGAAACGTACGTCAGCGGTGATCGCTGCCATTTGCTCAACGGACTCAGGATTTATTTCTTCAAGGAGATGAAACTGCGTTCTTGCATCTGAAGTTGCGAAGACAGCCAACTTTGGATTGGAGACTGATGCGTCTTTCAGCAAGTGGAGGAACACAAGTTCGTATTCACGCTGGGCGTTGGGTTTCGCTGCGACGCCTTCAACATCCAGAGTATACTGAAATCCCAGAATAAGAGTTCGGCACAACGCCGGAACAAATGCCTCTGTCTTATTCCAATAGACCCCAAGAGTTCTCAATTCTCCTATGGATTTGGCAATCATAGGCTCAGCGAGCGAGGCCAACGCTGGTGTGTCCAGTCGCACAAAGGATGCTCGAATCAGCGGACTCAGAATCAGACGACCCTGCTCGTCGTGGTAAAAAGAGGGTTGGACTGTCAGTTGATGCGCCTTCAGGTAGTCCTCAATAATTCCTCTGGTCACGCTCGGCAATCCCTCACCGAGTTCTTTACCCAACTGAAGCCGAATGGAGAAGGCACATCGCCGCCCAAGTGGCCCCGCCGATCCCTCTAAGCACTCAACAAGGGGCTGGACCACATCGGTCCCGGTTTCGAGCAACGAGCAGGCACTTTCTGCGCTTGATGCTCTGTAACTGCTCTGCACAGCATTGAGTGTCCATGGAATCGCTTTGAGGATTCTATAGTCTTCTGCAATCGGGATCTTGGAGCTGATACCCGTTAGCATTAATCCCTTTGATTCCTTTAGCAACGATCGTTCCTTTGACGAGGTTGCCGGAGCCGATTGACCAGAAGACTGGTTGTCATCTTCAGTTGGCCATTTTTGTTCTTCTTTCAGAGTGCTTACGACTGTAAAGACCGAATAGCCAAGCATTAGAACCGTAAATGGAGCCAGTACCTTATTCAGTTTCATAGTGCCACTCTTTTGAAGCCATGATCAAAATGTTTCCACCATTCATTGTTTGGTGGAATTGAACTTTGTTCCACGATACGGCAGTGACAATCCAGAGCATCTCACCCCCGACTTTAGATCACATATTCGAGCAATGTGTACGTGGATTTGAATGAAGTGTATCGCCAATTTAAATTGCGAGGGAGGCAATTCCTTACCGTTTATCCTTAGAAAAATCGCGTTCCGTTCGCCTGTCTCGTTGAGAAGATTGCCCATGTTTCCTATGGGGGCTATCTCAGCCCGTCAAAAGGGCTGTCGTTGGACATTTTCATGGTTTTCAGCGAGCTCTGTGTCCACGAGAACAACACATCCAACGAAGGCTGAAATCTCCGATTCCGGGACATTGAGAGATGAGTAGTTCCTTAACTCACCGGGAAAGGAAAACCCATGTCCAAAAAACTGTGTGGCCAAGGGCTTTCCCTTGCCCGTCATGCAGGCGACATCTGTGTTTAGAATGGCATTACGGTATTCAATCACAATGTCTCCCAATGCAGTGTCCTGCGGACCGCCGAGAGCTTTCCAGAAGGCTTCTTTGAGCGTCCAAATTGCAAGCATTGCATGCGGATCTTCAGTTAACCCTTCTTGCATCAGTTGGTCGTACTCGAATCTATTGATGAAAGAAAGACCGAAAGCACGGGCATTCATCTGCTGTACAGGTTCGATGTCGACCCCCAGGTCATAGCGAATGTCACTCAGTGCGATTGTGGTCATGTTTCCGGTGTGAGACAGGCTGATACTGGCAACCCGACGTCCCTGAGAATCTACCAGCATTGGTCGACCCGACTCCATTGTGTCTACGAACAAATTGGCCGAGTTGGCTCCGAACTCACAATTCAATACGGCCCTGATCACGAGTCGGGAACTCAGGAATTGTCTCTTTTTCTCTAATGGCCTGTACCTGTTCCAGCGATCTCGATCCCGATTTGTCAGTAGTGTTTCAGCTAGTCTCTGGTCTTGAGCGGATTCCGTTGCATCGTTGCAAGTACGATCTTCGGCAACCCACAGCCGACAGTTTGGCATCAGATGGAAGGGTCCCCAAAGTTGGTGTGACATAATGGTGTGGCGACTTCCATTTACACTTGTTGTTTGCCAGCAGACGATTGTTGGCGTCGCTTGACGAATTGTTCAGGCCGAAAAGGCATCTAAAGGCTCGACTCGCTTCAGATCTTTTGCTTCCACGCTTCAGGGATACGTGGCTCACTTTCTCAGAATCAATGATGGTCCCTCGAAGGGCTTATCCAGCATCATCACAGCCACGCAAGCATGACATGGTTTTCCGAACTGCGATCGCGGTCGAGACATTACTGGTCGTAAGCAACATTCAAAACTGAGGCACCGCTGATGGGCTCTGTCGATCTAATTGCTGTAACGTTCGATTGTACTCGGAGTCCAGTTGCTGCCGCTGTTTCTCGTAAGCTTCAAGCGGATTTACCAAGGTTGGACGCGGTCCGGGCCAGGAGCCGGGGGGACCACCAGAACTTCCGGTTCCCCATGAAGGGGAGTTCTGCGGGGGCATGGTTACTGGCTGGCGACCCATTGACTGTTGTTCCTGCCATCGCTGAGACTGAAGTTGTTGCGATCGCAATTGCTGCTGCTGCTGGTTCGCCCAATCCTGAGAGGGCAGGGCAGATTCTGGTTGCTGATACATGGCACCATTGACCATGGAGTTGGTGCCGGGAGAGCTAATATTATTCATGTTAAGGTTTGCGGTTCGTTCTGCGGGATTAGCAAAGGCTCCGCCCGCTGGACTTTGACCACTCACCGGAAAAATCGCCCCTGGACCTGCATTCAGTCCCTCTACGTAGACTGCTGGGGAGCCACTTGAATTCACTTGTGCCGAAGCCCCGTTAGCTGAAGCGGGGGGAGCCTGAAAAGCCGCCGCTGCTGTGGGTGCGTTGAATCCCATCGGCTGGCCGTAACTTACACTGCCGTTTTGAGGTGCCTGAAATGTGCCGGACGAATGAATCGGCACAACTTTGGCGGGGGGAGGATTGAAGCCGAGTGGTTGTGGCGCAGCGACCGGATTCGAATTCATTGTTCCCGACGATGCCGCGTTTCCATGGATGTTGTTGAGGATGGGCATTCCATTGACAGGTGAATTTGGCGATGTCGGCTTCATTACAGGAGCGTTTCCATTCGCCGCGCCAGTATTCAGCAACTCATTTGACATACTGACGCCCAAAGTCGACCTAATCCCATTGTTGCCCGGAGCGTAGGTTCCGGGGTGTGGTAAGCCTTGAGAATTGCCATGACCGGGCAACTCTCCACCATATGCACTTGTGCCAGTCGGAGGAGTTCCTCCTCCTGACTGCCAAGCATCCAACATCGGACCACTGGTAGACTCATTACTCAAAGTCTGACCGCCCTGAAACTGTCCCCCCGATCTGGCAGCTAACTCCGCGTGTCGGGCTCCCGGGATTGATATTGGGAGCCCCGTATTGGCATCGTAAGCGGATCCGTTGGGCAAGCCATTGCGGTTTGAGACGACCTGAAGATCGGACCCTGTCATTGGCTGGTGCTGAACCTGCGGCATCATCGGCTGTTGCTGCATTTGACCTGCGGGCTGACTGGCAGGCTCCTGATGCATCCCCTGGCTGGCTCTGCGGCGTTCTGCTTCTAACCGCTCTTGCCGAGCAAGCTCCTGCACTTGCTCGAACGTGGCGTTGGATGGGATGGATGTTGCAGCATCCGTCTTGAACGCTGCTGTCACGGCCGTCGTCTGGCCTTCAAGTTGGGCCATAATCTGCTTAGCCTGCGCGCCGGAACCGAACTTTGAAATCACGCGACTCTCAGCAGCCTGACGATTTCCCTGTCGTAAATCCAACAATGCCAGATTCATCTGAGCACTCTCATGCTGCGGATTGACCTCGATCGCATGATTCAGATAACGAGCTGCTTCTGCATAACGATTCTGCAATAGGTATGAGTATCCGATATCACAAAGCAGATTCGCATCCCGCGGTCGAATTCTGAGCGCCTGACGGTAATGATATTCTGCATCGGCCCACTGTTCAGAAAGATCGGCTGCCATTGCCAATCCATGATGAGCAGTGGCATTATCAGGAGACGATCGGAGAACTTCATTGTACGCGATACACGCTTCCTCAAGTCGCTCTTCCTGCAAAGCCAATTGACCATCTGCAAGCAAGCGGTCGACCTGCTCCTCGGCCATGGGAGCCTGCCTCGCTGACTCTTCCTGAGACTCAGATTTCCGACTTGCAAATTTCGGCAACTCCAGGGCGGAACCGCTTTTCTCTGCAGACGCTTTATCTGCTGATTTCTGAAATGGATTCCACGCAAAACGGCTGGACTCACTGGACTGACAACCGGTAAGCAGAACGATTAGCGAAAATGGCAGTAACGACGACCAGCGATATCCTGACATGGTCAGGTCTCCAGGCGAATACACGGTGAGAAAGGAGGATTGCAGATTTCGCGGACAGTGTCAGCAAAAAACATGCGGAGAGAGGCGCAGAAACACAGAGCAAGAATGAGAGGAGACTGGGGTTGTAGCGGAATCCGGGCGTTCCTGTCGAGATGAACCTTGGTCAAGCACTTAACGCTCTGCTAAGTATGAACTTACGTCAAATAGTAAGCCATCTTCTGGATATGAGAGAGTGCAACGAAAAAAGGACAGCAGTCTCTTCAGGCTGCTGTCCCTCATACATGCTTTGCTGATTCCGGAGGTTGGCTCAGGCAATCAGAGTCCGCCAATCCCGCCACCACCCCCGCCAAAGTTGTTTTGGCCGCGAATCTGTCGGAATCGGCCGTAGTCCTGCTCACCCTCCATCGAGTTGATACCATTACTATAAGGCTGCGACACCACGGTACGCTGATCAGCATCCTGATTGCCCAGATCTGTCAACACCCGCACCACGATATCTCGTCGAATATGGTCAAGTTCAGGGTCGGCATTGTTCAGGCTTCTCTGCACCAGAACGGGAAACGGAGCAGATGGCATCCTCGCAGCGATCTCCATGATGTGGTCACGCCCGTAGGGCGTCAGCTCAGACGAATTATCTACGAATTCGTTTCGGTAGATCACGAAATCGGCAGCTTCTCCGTTGGTCTCCATCATATGCCAATGAGCCCTGTTCACCGCCCCCAGCGGAATGACGTCGGGAATCGCATATCGTCCCCGAGGGTAGCCCTTTCCACACCACGGAAAGCATTTCGAGTACCAACTCCTCGAA
>CAIXQV010000127.1 GCA_903921605.1 uncultured Planctomycetaceae bacterium
ACAATCGATGAAACCCACACGAATCTTTGCCACGGCTTCTCTGATCATCAGCAGCGTTGCTCTGATAACAGCCGCCAGTATCTCCGTCGGAGATGAACCCGGTGTTGTCCGGATGGCAGCGTTTAAGCCACAGGACGGAGCGACTGCTCCGGCCCCGACACCGGATCCCGTTGGATCAGATGGTGTGGCAACAATGAATCAGCCGCCGGCTTCAGCCGAGCTGTATCCACAGCCCGGCAACTACGCTCCCTACTTTGAGCGTTCGTTTGCCGTGACGGAAGCCGTGCCAAACGTCTTCTATCAGCCGGTTCAGCCATTCGGCCCCATCGTCATGTTCGAAACGAACACCGATGACGGAATCGGATTCAACAATGGCTATCAGCGAGTGAATGCTCGATTGCCGTATCACATCATTCCTAACACGAATGTGCTGATCACGGATCTGTCCGCATCGGTAACATTCGACGGGTTGCCAGTCGCGAATGGCGGGCTTGTGTACCGTCGCTACGATGACGCCTACAACCGCATTTTCGGGGTAAATGCCTTCCTCGATTACGACAAAGGATACGGCTACAACGAGTGGTACCGGGGAACGCTGGGTTTTGAATCACTCGGTCGCTATGTCGACTTCCGTGCAAACGGTTACTTCATGTTGGGTGACGACACATCCATTCTGAGTAACACGCTGCTCGCGGGTCTGCAATTGCAGGGCAACAACGCATTTAACCAGCGTCAGCAGGTTGCTTCAAATGCCTACTCTGGATTCGACCTTGAAACTGGCGGACCAATCCCGTTGCTTGGTCAGTATGGTCAGAACCTCTACGGCGGAGCCTACTACCTGACCAACAATAACGGTGGCGACACTGTTGGGTTTCAAGCTCGATGGGAAGCTCTGATCACTCAGAACCTTACCGTCAACACACGCCTGACATCAGACGACACGTTTGGCACGAACATCTGGACGGCATTGCAGTACGAGATTCCAAACTACAAGGATCGAAGAATTCTGCGACCGCACTCTTCCGTGCGTGAACGCCTCCAGGATCCAGTTTATCGTCACAACCGAGTCCACGAAAACATCGATACGACGGTCACGCTGGAAGCACTTGTCAACAATGGCGAAGACTTCAATAACAACGGGCTGCTGGATGCCGGCGAAGATATCGACTGTGACGGGATTCTGGATACGGGCAGCGCACTGCCCTACTTCCTGACCCATATTGATCCCAATGCAACCGGCCCGGGTACAGGTACCGTTGAAGACCCATTCAGCACTCTTCAGGCGGCAGCACTCGCAAACAATGCAGGTATTGATATCTTCCGAATTGCACCACGGGCCGACGACTCGGGTACGGGGCTGACAGTCAACGGCGGATTCTCTCTGTTTGATGATCAGATCATGTTGTCCTCTATCCAGGACTACAACCTCGGTGCTCCCGGAACAACCGGAAGTGTAATCCTCGGGGTTCCAACGACAACGAATCTGGGACCACTGGTCAGCAATCCCACGATGGGTGTTGGCGGCAGCGTGATTCACCTTGCCAACAACAACCGCGTCATTGGAATGCGACTCAACGCAGCCAATGCTGCAGCCACCGTCTTCGGAGATGGCTTCCAGAATGCATTGCCAATCACGAACGCTTACCTGACCTCAAACGTTGTAACAAACTACTCAACTGGTGCAAATCTGCAGGACGTCTCTGG
>CAIXQV010000128.1 GCA_903921605.1 uncultured Planctomycetaceae bacterium
ACCGGCGAGATCGTCTGGCAGCGGGACATTGGTATGCATCCGACATTGAATCAGCCGGCAGGTGGATCCCCCGTTGCATTTCACTCCAACACAATTGTGGTACAGACGGAATGCAAGGCGGGCGTTGACACACCGATCTTTCCGAGAGGTTCATAATGAATTGCAAGACATGGACTGTTATCGCAGAAAGATATTTCAATCCGTTGTGCACGAACCGGTTCTACCCCGAATCATCCAGTCATTCTTGTCCAATTTGCGTGAAGCCAAAACAAGTCGCTGCGCCACCAGATCCAGATACACCTGGTGGTCCTTCAGATCCAGATACACCGCCATGAAACTAACGTTCATCTGTCGCATTTTGTAATCGGTATTGAGGGTTCCAATGGCATGCAAGACATGGAGTCAACCAGACGGAAATCACCTTCGCGGGCTATGCACAAACACGCTTTTCTCTGAAGCGAGCACGGCAAACTGTGTATTGTGCGTTCAGCCTACACGGCAGGTTCGGCCGTGCACTGGTGTCTGCTCACCGCCATTAAACGCACCTCAGCGATTTATTCTCGATATCGGTGTTCCATTGACACTGTCGGAATATCCGTATCCATATGTGTGGACAGGAACTCTTCCACCAGACCACGTTGGTTTCAACACACCGGTGACGTACACGTTCTATGACAAGATGCCTACTGCAGAACAGATTGCTGCGCCTTGTATCCTGACAGCGACTCTCTACGGTGCCAGCCATAGTTGTGAATGGTTGGGGAACATGCTCACAACACGGTGGTACCGGCTAACGTACGATCCGCCAAACAATGTCTATTACTCGGGACAGATCTATGATCCTCCGGAATACGGCCAGAGAACTCCACACGGATTCACAACGTGTTATCCGCCAGATGCCGCCGGTTTTCCGTATCCTCGCTACGAATGCACGATGCAGCTTTGGGGACACCAATGGCACCTTGTGGCATCAACAGCTGGAACAGCAACACTGGAGCTGCGAAGGGATGTAGCACGACATCACACTGTTGTTCTCAGTGATGGATCGACAAGCCATATTCGACCATTAAGCTCAAATCAGGGAGCCGGTAGTAAACACATCATATTTGACACAGATGCGCCGGCCGTCTGGAACGTGATGCCGAACAAAGGCTGGTTCTCGTTTCCTAATACGGTTCCGCAAACTATTGGTGGCGCGCCGAACTACGCGCCATCACTTGCAATGTTCAACTACTACAAACCAATGGCAAAGTGGTTGTGCAGCGACATCTGTGAGAGTCGAACAGAATGGCTCTTTGAAAAGACAGAAGATTTATCAGAGACAACAAGTACACCAGGCCTTACGGATGATGGCAGGCCAATGCCTGTAATACTTGGCCTGCCGAAGAACCTGGTTTTGAATGTCGCAGAGTGAAGGGGGTATCGATGATTCTTGGAAAAACAACAGATGAATTGGCAAGAGACTTTGTCGCTCGAGTTGAAGGCACAAAACTTGGAAGTTCGACAAGGGATGGGCTTCGGCGGGTAATCGCTGAAGGCAGCGGCGAATCACTGGTAGAGGCTAAGGCACAATTCGAAAAAATTGCGGTGTCGATTGCGGCCGGTGCTGGTATCGCTGTGATTGCAGCGTCAGAGCCAGAGCCGTGTATTCATCGTGGGGCGAAGCGACACGTTTGTTGCGGGTCGCCCCAGCTCTGGATTTGCAAGAAGCTTGGCGTGGATTGTGTTGCGACTGGAGATGACAAAACGAAGCTCGCATCACTCCTAAGCACGCCAGAATCAAACGATTTGCTGGTATGCCAAACCTGTCCGCATCGAGAAGAGAAGGAAGTCACCAGGATTGTTGAGATTGATACGACGACTCTTGCAGTCGTTGTTCCGTGCCACAACTATGCTCGCTTTCTTCCGGAGTGCCTTCAGTCTCTGACGGTGCAGTCATTCAGGCCAACACAGATCATCGTCGTCGATGACAGCAGCACTGACAATCCGGAGGCCGTGTGCCAACAATTCGATGGCGTGGAATACATTCGGTGCGAAGTCAAAGATGTGCATGAAGCCAGAGCTGTTGGGCTTGCTCGTGTGAACACAACTTTTGTGGCATTTCTGGATGCGGACGACAAAGTAACGCCCGGTTACTTCGAGGAAGCCGTCTCGTTGTTTCGCCAGGATCGTCGGATTGCGATCACCTATCCAAGGCTGGAATACTTTGGCGATGCTTCCGGACCGGCACACGGCACGCAGAATTCGCCGGATCAACTGACATCCGACGGCCTTGAACAGCGGAACTGGATCTGTGCAGGTTCGGTGATTCGTGTTGAGCTGCTGCATCAGTCGCTGGCTTTCCGTGGCAAGAAGATTGACGGCAGCCGATGTTGGTCACAGGATTGGCACGTGGCAAAGGCAGTGCTGCGATCCGGAACCCAATGGATCGCAAAAAAGATTAATACGCCGCTGATGTATCGCAAGCACGGCACGAATATGTCAGCGCGTCTGAATGATTCCTATTGGAACGACGCCTATTTCGAGAATGAAACGATAACGTTAGTGATCGCTTTCAGTGGCCGATGGGATTGCTGGGCCAAACTTCGCACGTGGCTTGTCACTCAGCAATGGCCACGGCAGCAGCTCAGATTGCTCATCATCAATGCGACGCATCAACCGTTGTCGCCAGCGAACCTGGGCCTCGAATCATGGGATGGTTCAATTCAGATTGAGAGGTTCGACGCCGGATATCCGCGACTCGGAGACGTCGAACGCCGAAATGCTCCCGGGGTTTGTAGAGCTGTCGAGGCGGCCGTGGCTGGAATCTATAACACGGCAGTGCGATTGCTCGGAACGGAGTACGTCGTCTTCATCGAA
>CAIXQV010000129.1 GCA_903921605.1 uncultured Planctomycetaceae bacterium
ACGGCGCCACTGAAAGTCGGTTTCGACAAGGCAGCGTCAGAACAATGGACAGCCAAAGATGCCGAATTCGAAAAGCAGATCGCGGCACTCAAGGCAATAGACACGATTGAAACTCCCGGGCGTCCCGGCGCTCCTGCATTGAAATCTTTGCAGGGCGTTGTCGTTGATGATTCGGACGCTCAGTTCGACGGAGAATGGGTTGGTTCGAGCTTCCAGCAGCCATTCGTCGGCGCGGGGTATCGCCATGCCGGGTCGCCTCGGCTGGGGATTTCCGCAACGTATGAAGCAATGCTGCCTGAAGACGGCGAGTATGTCGTTCGCATGGTGATTAATCACGCCGAAAGTCGATCCGACAAAGTTCCTGTGTTGATTTCGCACGCAGATGGCGAGTCAGTGTCATACACCAATCAGCAACTCAAACCGCCTGGCGATGGCGTCTTTGCGGAACTGGGGCGATACCGCTTCGAGAAGTCACAGATGGCCAAAGTTGTCATCAAGGCGTCCGAAGCCTCACCCGGATATGTCATCGTTGATGCAGTGCAGTTTGTCCCTGTGGCACTGATGCCTTCAACCGCTCCCGCTGTTGCAAAATCCGGAGAAAAGACTGAAAGCCGGGAGGCTATCGAACAG
The DNA here is from genome assembly GCA_903921605.1 of uncultured Planctomycetaceae bacterium. Next base: position 631 of record CAIXQV010000129.1, read on the forward strand.
AGAAAAACGGAACTTCAGCGGCTGGAAAAAGAGCGTAAAGAATTGGCCAAACAGAAGCCTGAAATCCCGGTCGCAATGTGCGTTGAGGACGAAGCGACGACGGAAGACTGGCATGTGCATGTTCGCGGCGAAATCCGCAACCTCGGACCAAAGGTTCCACGAGGATTCGTCAGCGTAGCAACGCCGGCAGAACTGCCGGCATTTTCCAGCGAATCGCTCAAATCTGCCAGTGGTCGCAGAGAACTCGCGGACTGGGTCGCGTCTCCTCAGAACCCGCTGACAGCCCGTGTCTACGTTAATCGCGTCTGGTCCAATCTTCTGGGCGAAGGTCTCGTTCGCACGCCGGACAACTTCGGGGAAACAGGCGAACGTCCTACTCATCCGGAACTACTGGATTATCTGGCCGCTACGTTTATCGAAGACGGCTGGTCAACGAAGAAACTGATCAGGCAAATCTGCTTATCTCGCACATTCCGAATGTCAGCCTCAGGAGCACCCGAGCAATTAAAATCGGATCCGGACAACCGCTTACTGACGCGAGCCAATCGTCGTCGACTGGACGCGGAAGCACTGCGTGATTCTTTGATGCAGATCAGCGGCATGTTGGATCTGTCAGTGGCGTCCGGCCGAACGATCGCAAAGCTTTCGACGTACGACAACGAATACCGGCACGCGGCTTATCCTCTGCGAGTTCGCAGCGTTTACGTCCCTTCGTTCCGAAACACGATGCTGGATCTGTTCGAAATCTTCGACGGTGCGAATCCGAATCTGGTGACCGGGAAGCGAACTCGAAGTACTCGCCCCGCCCAGGCACTCTACATGCTGAACAGTCCGTTTGTGATGGAACAGGCAAAGCTGTCGGCTGACAACTTCCTGAAGTCGCCTGAGTACTCTGCGGACAATCCTGAGGACAGCATTCGAAGCGCCTGGAGAAAATGCCTCAGCCGCGACCCATCCCCTGAAGAGCTGCAGGCGACGCTGAATGTGATCGGCGAGGATCCTCGATCGGCCGAAGCATGGACGGAGGTCTTTCACGCTCTGTTTGCTTCCGTGGATTTTCGGTTCCTGGATTGAGATCAGCCCGAACCTAACGTCGCAGCGACCGGCTTTCGTCTCTAATTTTGGCGTAGCTCCACTGAAGAGTTGCGCCCGTTTCGCTGCACAGCGTTTGATTGGGCATAGGAACTGATCAGACATTCCCCACCCGGATTGCCTCCGATCTCCGAGCTGTAGACCCGGCGGAAAGCCTCGCCGTGAATCCCGGATAACGCCTCGCCAGGCACCACTCGATGCGCGTCGTGTTTCTGGATACCAATCTCGAGCGATTTGCCCCCACTCTGGAGCCGCCTGGAGGCCACATCGGGCTCGACGGTCGCCACTCACTTGCCGGTCCATGCTGTCGGGTCCGTGGGGAACAGCAAGCGTTCTGACGCGTTCCTGAACACACCACGACCAAGCCCGATCAGCAGACCCCAACAGAAATCCATAAGCCATTCAGCAGCATGGCCTTGCGATCAATCTCCGTTGTCGAAAAACTGATAGATTCGGGTGGGGGAACTCACCGGATCAATGACGTCGCGCGCTCCCTGCAAAACGATTTTGAAAATTGCAAAAATCGTTTATCCCTGTCCCCTGATTGGATCTGCGAGCAGTTCGTCAGTCATCGTGGCCTCAGATCATGGCGGCTCCGCTTGACGGGGTGAAAATGATAGCTAAATTGCCCGCCAGTGGTGGTTTGTGGGGAGAAGTGGGAAGCCGTGTGGGATCCGCGGATTTCTGCAGATTACCAGGTCAAAGTTCACACAATGGCGCTCACGGGAACATACGAACGCACGATGGATGACAAGCTTCGGCTCGCCATTCCTCGCCCTTTGCGTGACGGTTTTCGGGAGCCTGAGTCAGAAGATTTTTTTCTCGCACCGGGAAACGAAGGATGTCTGTCCCTCTATTCGCCCAAAGGCTTTGAAGCTTTCACGGCGAAGATGGCCAGCGTTTCAACGGGGCGAGT
>CAIXQV010000130.1 GCA_903921605.1 uncultured Planctomycetaceae bacterium
CCGAATACCTCGCTGCCCGCAATGCGGCGATGTCGCGGGTGGATTTACGAGCATTAGATGCGGGCGATCCGACAAGTCCGTGTGGACACGAATACGGACTGCGTGTCAGCACGCGCCTGACGACAGACTATCGCACCACATGGAGGCCTCAGTCAATGGACATCAAGCCTGCGGAAGTGATGAACTGTCTTCGAGCCGCTGGCGTCGAGAACTGGTGTCTGATGGGTCTGCACGGTTATGTTGGCTATCTGCCCATGCCGCGAGCGACCCAGGATGTGGATATCATGGTGCCTCACAATCAGAAACGAAAAGCCGTCAAGGCGATCATTGGGCGATGGCCGGATCTGATCAAAGAGGAATTTGAGCCTGTCGTGAGGTTTTATGATCCTGCGGAGGTTGATCTAAATGGCAATAGAATTCCAGTCATCGATTTGATGCTGCCATGGGGCAAATTTCAGGAGACAATACTGAAAGAGCATGTGATTGAAGACGGTCTAACGGGCAGGAGATTCCCCACGGCAGAGGCCGCCATTGTGGCAAAGTATGCGGCGATGATCTCGCTGACTCGAAAGATCGATAAGAAGGAGCAGGATGCGGCCGATCTTCGGCGGCTTATTTGTACCGTCCACCCGGACTACGATTTCGTTGGAATCCAATCACTTGCCGGTCAGGTCTGGGAAGGTGGGTGTGAAGAAATCCTCCGGTTCATCGACTGTGCCCTCAACGAAAAGCCGTTTCCGGTTTAAAAAGAGTTCTTGGTAAATCGCAGGTTCTTGGTTCTTGGTCACTAAGTACCTGCAATTCAACACTGCGAATGATGAAGCATGAAGATCGAACGCTTCGAGGACATCGAAGGCTGGAAGTTGGCCCGCGAGTTAACTCGAATGGTTTATTCGGCCACGAAGCAGGCGGAGTTCAGTAAGGACTATGGGCTGAGGGATCAGATTCAGCGAGCGGCTGGTTCGGCAATGCACAACATCGCCGAAGGATTTGACGGGGGAAGTAACCCTGAATTCGTCAGGTTTCTGCGTTATGCGCAACGTTCCTGTACCGAAGTCAAAAGTCAGCTCTACGCAGCACTCGACCAGGAGTATATCAGTAAAGAAGAATTCGACCGGATTTACGACCAAGCCACCGTAACTCATCAGCGAATAGGCGGCTTCATCCGCTACTTAACAAAAAACGGTTCCTAGTTCTTGGTTCTTGGTTCTTGGTTCTTGGTTTGAACGAAGCACGAAGCACGAAGCACCTGCTTTTTCAACCTGCGACTCAACCAAGCACCTGCTTTTTCAACAACCACCAGCGATTTATTCAATGGCAGTTGAACTCAAACCATTTTCCTGGCAAAGGATGATCGACGCCGTGGAAGCAGTTCGTGAACGCGCTTTACGCGCGACGGCGGCTCTGAAAGCCGCGCAGATTCCCTATGCCGTTGCCGGTGGCAATGCGGTTGCCGCATGGGTGGCTCGAGTGGACCGCGCGGCAGTTCGAAATACGAGAGATGTGGATATCCTCGTGCGTCGATCGGATTTTGATCGAGTGAAGTTGGCCCTTGAAGCGGTCGGCTTTATTCACCATGAACTGATGGGAGTCGACTGCTTCATCGATGGTCCA
>CAIXQV010000131.1 GCA_903921605.1 uncultured Planctomycetaceae bacterium
GGTTCAGAATAGTCGGCCTGTGGCTGATAATGACAAGTACGGGGCCGTCGTTGGTCAAACTCTGAACGTCTCCGCAGCCACTGGAGTATTGTTCAATGATGTCGATGCCGACCTGGATGCTCTGCAGGCGGTCCTTGTCAGCGGAACCACACATGGCACCTTGTCGCTCGCCGCGAACGGATCATTCAACTACACGCCTGACGAAGGATTTCTTGGAGTTGATACGTTCCGATATCAGGCAAAGGATACTGTCAACACCTTGAGTTTCGTAAAGACGGTCAGTATTTCGACTGCCCTGGTTGCTGGCCATGATGAGCTTGAAGTCTCGCATGATCGAGTTCTGTCTGGTGATCTCACGGGCAATGATCATAGTGTTCCGGGAACTGCACCTGTCTACAGTCTTGTGACCGGCGCAGTCAATGGTACGTTATCGCTGGGAACTAACGGCACATTCACTTACACACCAGCTGCTGACTTCGTAGGCGAAGCGACATTCACTTATCGATTCGCGGTCAACGGGCATTACAGCAACACAGCCACCGCGACAATCAGCGTTGTCAATGAAGCACCACTTTTGTTCACAGGAACATGGCGTGCTTCTCATGGAAAAACAATTACGGCGACCTCGGCCAACGGGCTGGCGTTCCGTTCACGTGACCGTGACGGAGATGATCTGTCGTTCGCAATCGTGACTCAGCCAACACGCGGGACAATTACGCTGAATGCGGCCACAGGCGCATTTACGTATGTTCCGTCAAGTAGCTCCTACACCGGTCCGGACAGTTTTCAATGGCGAGCCCACGATGGCATCACGTGGTCCGCGATCAAAACCGGTTACATTGAGCTACTGAACAGAAAGTCCAGCCTTTCACCGGATTCGTACGAAACACACTCCGGCGAGCCGCTGAGCGTTAATGCCGCGAATGGTGTGACAGCCAATGATTATGACGCCGATGGTGACGTACTGCAGGCGTCCGTTACTGTCTTGCCACTTCATGGCGCGATCACTCTTTCTGGTTCCGGTGCTTTCGTCTACACACCAGACGCGAACGTGATTAACGCAAGTGATTCCTTCAAGTATCGAATTTGGGATGGTGCCGACTGGAGCGATGAAGCCACAGTCACCATTGCTGTCACTAATTCAGCACCATCATCTCCTGCCAGAACATTTCGTACACACCACGGCACGACACTCACCGTCAGCGCGCAGGCTGGTCTAAAGAATGCGGCGGTGGACGCTGATGGAGATCCGTTGACCGTACAGCTTGTGACAAGCCCGTCTCATGGCACTCTCCAGCTCGCTGCAAGCGGCTCCTTCGTATACGTCCCGGATGCAGGATGGACTGGTACAGATTCGTTTACGTGGCGACTGAGTGATGGTCGACAAACAAGTCCGCCCATCATTGCACAGATTCAAGTGTTGAATAATCCAGTCGACGTAAATGACGACTGGTTCGCAACTCAGCGCAATCATGCGGTCTCAATAACAAAAGCTCAATTACTACGGAATGATGCGGATCCCGACGACGACACTCTTAGCCTGTCGATTTTTACTCAGCCAACCCACGGAACATTGGTCCTTTCATCCGCCGGTATCTGGACCTATACGCCGGACGAGAACTTCGTGGGTACGGACACATTTAAATACAAAGTCAACGATGGTGCGTCTACGTCGCCTGCTGCGACTGTTGAAATCGACGTCAACAACAATGCGTCCCAAAGCGGAGATGACCGTTTTCTTATTCCCCACAGCCGAGCGTTTACCACAACATCGCCACAAATCCTTGAAAACGATTATGACGCAGATGGTGACTTGCTCACAGTGTCACTCGTAACCGGCGTCAGCCATGGAACTCTGAATCTTTCCGCCAATGGGACATTCACCTATACGCCGACGTCCGGGTATGTTGGGACTGATTCGTTTGAGTACCGAACGTCAGACGGAGTCTCGCAGGGAAACATCAGTCTTGTGACCTTCGACATCAGAAATTCAGCACCGCAGATTCACGAACAGTATCATCGAGTCAAGCACGATACGGTTCATTCCGTTGATGCCACATCAGGCCTTCGATATTACTCAGTCGATCCCGATGACGATGTGATCGCTCCCGTAATCCTCGTTAACCCGGCTCACGGCACACTGAATGTCGCTGCAAACGGATCGTGGACCTATACACCGTCCGCAGGGTTTGTGGGAAAGGACAGCTTTACCTGGCATGCATTTGACGGCGTGACCTACAGTAAACCAGATATCGTGCGCATCGAAGTGACAAATACCGACTCAATGGTCACTGCTGATTACTACACAATGGATTCAAATCAGTCACTGACTGTTGCAGCGCCCGGAATCCTGAAGAATGATCTTAATCTCGATCAGGATGTGCTGACTCTGTCGCTGGTTGAAAACGTTGAACATGGTCAGTTGACGCTGAATGCCAACGGTTCATTCTCTTATTCTCCTGCTGCGGGCTTTGCAGGTGAGGATCAGTTCACTTACAGACTCTTCGACGGAGTCTCTGCTTCGACTGGAAAGGTGACGCTCTACGTGGGGCGATCATCATCGGGCGTATCGCAGCTCAACGTGCGCCCTGACCGATATCAGATCGATGCGCTGAAGACTCTCGTCGTGCCAGTCGCCACGGGACTGACAGCGAACGATACCTTTCGCCGTGCGGGTGCCGCGCCAACCGTGCAGTTGATATCAGGTCCATCGCATGGCAGCCTGACAGTAAGCAGTTCTGGATCGTTCAGCTACACGCCAACCGCCGGAGCATCGCCGTTTGTGGGGATTGATAGTTTCACGTATCGTCTGACGGACTCATCCGGCCAGTCTGCAACAGCAAATGTTGAGATCAAAGTCGAGAATCATGCTCCATGGTCGACGGGGTTCCTGAGGGACGTTCATCAGGGGTCAACGTTGACGGTCGATGCGTCACAACTTGCTTCAGTCAGCGGAGATTCGGAAGGGCATGCTCGACTGTTCTCCGTTGTTGCCTCTCCGTCGCATGGTACGCTCACCTTCCATTCGGATGGTCATTTTTCCTACGTACCTGATGCGGGATACACGGGACTGGATTCGTTCACCTGGCGTGCATTTGATGGCATTGCTTACAGCAATGTCGCAACTGCAACCATCGATGTTTCCAATGAGCGCCCAACTTTGATCAGCAATTCGTGGCGAACTGGAAGCGGCGAGCAACTTGTTGTCAGCGGAACGGGCATTCGCGCGACGGCATCAGACTCAGACGGTGATACGCTGTCGGTCTCCGTGACCCAAACAACACAGCACGGTACTCTCCTGGTCGCCGCGAATGGTACGTTTACCTACACACCAGCGGCAGGTTATTCTGGACGCGACACATTCAAGGCACGAGTCAAGGACGGTGCTGAGTACAGCAGTGCCGTGACGTTTGTTATTGACGTTGAGAACGCACTTCCGGTAGCGACTGGCTCAAGTGCCACTCTGCAGCATGGCAATTCAACGTCCCTGAATTTGGCCGCCTATGACAGTGATGGCGACGCCCTGATTTATGAGATCGTAAATGCCCCAGACCATGGCACCCTGACTTACACCAACTTGATCAACAATGGCAGCAACGGCCAGCCAATTCGGTTTACCGGCAACGTGACGTACAC
>CAIXQV010000132.1 GCA_903921605.1 uncultured Planctomycetaceae bacterium
AGTCGATTCCCAGTTTTCGCATGCGTGCACGAAGTGTATGCGGATTGATGCGGAGCAGGGCTGCAGTGCCGTTCGTGCCTTCAATCCGACCGCGAGTTGCTTCCAGTGCGGTCTCAATCTGCCGACGCATCGCTTCATCCAGTGACACAAGACCCGGGTCGCCTGGAACCGCCGCAGGCACAGAGCCATTTTGAAGGCTCTGGCCATTGACTCCTGAGTTCTCTGTGGTCGCGGAATAGATCCTGCGTCCTGTTGACGCAGACTGTGGTGAGCCCATCGCGGCTTCAATCTCAAGACTACGACCTTCTCCCAGGATGACGGCACGGTCGATGACAGCTCCCAGTTCACGGATATTTCCAGGCCAGTCGTACTGCTGGAGCAGCCTGACATCCGCCTGCGTCGCCTGAACGGTGGCAAGTCCGAACCGAGTAGCAGCTTTTCGGACGAAATGATCGACGAGTGCAGGGATGTCGTCCAGGCGATCACGCAGCGGTGGAATCAGAATGGGAAACACGGCAATGCGATACCAGAGGTCTTCGCGAAATGTCCGTTCGGTCACCATTTCGGCAAGATTGCGATGCGTCGCGGCAACCACACGCACATCCACATGAGTGACACTGTGGCTGCCGACTCGTTCCACAAAACCGTCCTGCAGAACGCGCAAAAAGCGAACCTGAGCATCGGGCGGGAGTTCACCGATCTCGTCCAGAAACAGAGTTCCGCCGTCAGCCCGTTCGAACCAGCCCTGACGTGCTTCGACGGCTCCCGTAAAGCTGCCCTTTTCATGGCCGAACAATTGTGAATCGATCAGTTCGGGCGGGATGGCCCCGCAGTTGACCCGAATGAAAGGCCCGTTGCTGCGGCCGCTGCCGTTGTGAATCTCTCGCGCGATGACTTCTTTTCCTGTGCCTGTTTCTCCCAGAATGAGTACTGGAACCAGGGATCGTGAACACTGCCGAACTCGTTCCAGAACGATACTCAGTCCGGTATCCACGCCAATCACGACATCACCCATTTCCTGACGCCCCAGGCGAGTCAACAGCGTGCGGCGATCCGCTTCGGCTGCTTCGCGAAGCACGGCAAGCTCATGCAGCCGTCGGTCATTCTCCAGTGCCACTGCCAGTGGCTCCTGAATGGCCATGAGCAGGTCCTGATGTTTTTCGGACAGTCGGCTGCCTTTCTCCGGAATCAGAGTAAACAAACCGAGAGTACCATGCGGGCCACAGAGTGGCGCGACCAGCAGTCCCGGAAATTCGTCGGCGATCTGCTGCAGGGAAGCCAGCGGCGGTTGCTTCTTCTGCCCCGAATCCACTCGCACCAGCTCGCCGCTCTGAATCCAGGACGTAAGCTGTCGGAACTGTTTTTCGGGCAGCTCATCATAGGCCCCCGTCTTTGAAAACCTCAGTCCTGCCGGGACTACGGCGGCCACTGAAACTCGCAGATTGTCCGGATCCAGCCAGTGAATCACCACACCCGCAACGGGCACGAGGTCACGCAGCATCCGAAAAAAAGTGTCTGCGGATTTGCCAATTTCAATGTGCCGACAGGCTTCACGCCAGACCTCCAGCAAAAGATCCTGAAAACGCTCACTATTCATACTGAAACCGTAT
>CAIXQV010000133.1 GCA_903921605.1 uncultured Planctomycetaceae bacterium
GATGCCTTTCATCTGCCGATGTTTCAGTTGTCCGATAACATGACTTTGCGAGATCCGACGCTGACGGATTTGCCGGGGCACCAGTGGATTTATGGTGGAGTCCCCAAGGCGGGTGCAACGCTTTGGGCCAGCTCGCGAATTACAGGAGATTCGGGTGCGGCGGTCCCCACGATTGTGCATCACGATTATGGATTTGGTCAGGTTGTCTGGATGGGGATCGACAGCACGTGGCGTTGGCGAATGCGGTCCGGGGATGCTCGCCATTATCGCTTCTGGGGCCAGCTCATCCGCTGGGCGGCGAGAAATAAGTCGGCGGCTGGCAATGATGACGTGCGGATGACGTTGTCGGATACGGTCATTGGTGAAGCCGAACAGGTCGATGCGGTGGTCCGCTGGAATCCTGAACGCCTGAACGAACTCCAGGGAGCAACCATCAAGGTTGTGGCTACGCCCATTGTTGCGAAGACTGATTTGAAGACCGATACGGATATGAAGACGGGTGGCTCTGTTGCTGCGAACGAAAACTCTTCAACGTTGACGCAGTTCACAGGCGCTCTGGAAGCCTCACAGGATTCGCCCGAACGATTTCGTGGTCGCGTTCCGAAGTTGGCTCCGGGGCTTTGGCAGATTGAACTGCAGGTAACCGGTGGCACTCTGAATCTGGAGCAATCGATTCGCACAGAACTGCTGGTTCGAAAAGAAGAGTCCACAGAACTGGCCAACGTTAGTTGTAACCGAGCCCTGTTGCGGCAACTGGCCGGAATGACCGGCGGAGAAATGATCGAGCCGTGGAATACGGATCGACTGGTAAGTCTGCTTCGTCCGGTCGATCACGCCGCTCAAGAGGTTCAGGAACGAACACTCTGGGATCATTGGTGGGTGCTGATCGTGTTGTTTTCGCTGATGATGACAGAATGGGTGATTCGGAAGCTGAACGGTTTGGCGTAGCGGAACAACGCTATGCTTGCGGATCCGATTCTACGGACGCTGTTCACAACGAGCGTGTCGCATCATTCCCTGTGATCCAGTCTGTTTGCGTCGGAAACGTCCCGCCGCAACATGCAGTGTTCCCAGATAGTTTTGGGTGACATAGCAACTGGGCACTGCTGGCTGTAGTCCGCAATGCAAACAGAACGGTGTCAGGCTCAACCCTCCGGCAAACAACCGAGGCGGGCCATGATGGCAGCAGAGTTCCGTCACGAGAGAAGCAGATTGTTGCGCGATTATTGTGCTGAACAGGTTCAGCTTTTCTGATTTCCAGAATTCAGTCGGCAAGGCATCACCCGGCGGTCGCCCTTCGGGGCACAATAGCTCCAAGCGTTACGAACTGAATGCCGTTGAGGTGTTCGATTTGTTGTCCTTAGTTCTTCATTCCCTGATGGCGCCCTGATTAATCGCAGTCATACAATGAATCCAGTATCTGCCACCCTGGAAAGTCTGCGTCGCGTTTGCAGCCGCATTTCGGGACGGAAAGGCAAGTACGGGTGACAGGGATTCCACTGTGAGTACCGTTCACTCTTCGGCTTACAGGGTTTGCTGCTCTGAGATTGGTCACGTCGGCAGCTTCAAGACCGGCATTTCGGCTCGAATGTTGCTGAACTGATTGCGTTGATGGCTTGCCGGAGAGGCGGTTAAGCCAAGAACGTTTTGAAATTGCCCCTATCGAACTGTTTTCATGTATCAGGAACGCAAATGTCTACTCGGCGGACTCAAGGCTTATGGCTAGGCGGCCTGATAGCAGCCTTCGTCACAGGCCTGATCGTCTGGAACCAACTGGGCAAGTCTCCGGAGACGCTTGAGGACGAAGGACGCCGCGCGCTGGTTCGTAATGAGTTGAAAGTGGCCATCGCCGCATTTCAGCAAGCAGTGAAGATTTCTCCGGACCGTCTGTCTTCGTGGAAACTGCTGGCCGATGCAGCCTGTCGCGACGGCCAGGTCGATGAATCCTTTAGAGCATTCAAGGTGGTGACAAATCTCGCGCCGGACGATGCGAACTCCCTGGGGCTCCAATTGGGAGGACGCTGGATGAGCAGGAATCAGATTCAACCGGCGATCCGAACTCTGAAGCTGGCCATCGTCGCCAGTTCCCGTCCTCCGCAGCCATTTCGATTGCTGGCTCAAATCTACAGCGTGACCGGACAGCGGCGAGAAGTCGTTCGCTGCCTGATAGAGTTGCTGAAACGCAATGAGTTTACTCGCAACGATCTGCTGGTGTTGTCGTCCGTGAATCCCACGATTAATGATCCTCAACGACTTGAGATGATTCTTAAGGCGAACCCGGCCGACAAATCCCCGTTGATGTCACTGGCGATGCAGGAACTGGATCAGAATCAAGTTTCTGCCGCCAAACAATATTTGATCGACATCACAACGGCCGATCCAAACAACGCCGAAGCGCAGGGGTTACTGGGCGAAGTCTTTGCCGACTTCGAGCCTGATGCATTTCTCGAATGGAACTCCAGCTTGCCGCAGGAAGTGGAAACGGATCCCGGTATCTGGCTTGCGCGAGGGAAATGGCTGCATGCAAACAAGCACACGCCGCAGGCCGTCCGATGCCTGTTGGAAGTCATCAAACGCGAGCCAGAAAATCTGTCTGCATGCACGTTGCTGGGACAACTGCTCAAATCCCAGGGGCAACAGGAACTGGGCAATGAGTTCACAGAGCGAAGTCGCAGACTGCAAAGAATTTTGGATCTCAACGAACGCATCAAGGAACCGCGCGGAAGCGAATCTGTTCGCCCGATGATTGAGGAACTTGAAGCCACGGGACGTCTCTGGGAAGCGTGGGGCTGGTGTGTCCTTTTTCTCCAGGAACAGCCCAGCGATAAGACAGGGATTGCGACAATTCGTGATCGCATAGCACCGCAACTCAAGTACGACGTACCCCGCACGACCGCCGCTTCAGCACCGGGAAAGACGCTCGACGTGAGTCTTTACCCACTGCCGGATTGGGCCAAAATCAAAGCCGACGCCGTGAGCGATGTGACGACTCGTCAGCAATCAGCTTCGCCGATTCATTTCGACGATCGTTCCGCTGAGGCTGGTCTTGAATTCAGATACGTCAACACGAAGGCTCAGGAGAGCGGCCACAAGATTTATGAAACCATGGGAGCTGGCGTTGCTGTTTTGGATTTTGATCAGGACGGCTGGCCGGACCTGTATCTGCCTCAGGGGAAGACACTGCCGTTAAACAGTGACACTGGTCCCAGTGATTCAATCTATCGCAACCTGCGAGGTCAACGGCTTCGTGACGTCACGATGAATGCGAACATCCACGAGACGAGTTATTCGCAGGGAGTGTCAGCCGGCGACATCAACAACGATGGGTTTCCGGATGTGTATGTGGCCAACCTGGGTCGGAATAGTTTGTTTCAGAACAATGGAGATGGAACGTTCACGGAGATCACTCAGGCAGCAGGCCTGCAGGAGAGCGTCTGGACCGTCAGTTGTGCCATCGCAGATCTCAACGGGGACAGCTTGCCGGATTTGTTCGACGTGAACTACGTTCAGGGCCCGGAGTTGCTGACGGCGACTTGTCTTGACCAGACCGGCCGACCGGTTGTGTGCCGGCCGACAGTCTTTGATCCGGTGCTGGACACGTTGTGGGTCAATCAAGGAGACGGCAATTTTTTGCCGATCCAAAAGGACGCTGGGCTGGAACTTCCTCAGGGAATGGGTCTCGGCATTGTTGTCGCAGATTTCAATGAGGACTCGCAATCAGACGTCTTCATCGCGAACGATATGACGGCTAACTTTCTTCTGATTAATAAGACCTCAATGCCCGGTAAGTCTCCACTATTTTCAGAGGAAGCGTTTCTAAAAGGAGTCGCCCTCGACATGAGCGGGCTTGCACAGGCGTGTATGGGTGTTGCCTGTGCGGATGTTAATCGAGATGGGCGGCCTGATCTGTTCGTTACTAATTTTGCCAGAGAATCTAATACGCTGTATTTGTCGACGCAGAACTCGCTTTACGAGGACCAAACACAGGCAGCCGACCTGCGTGGACCCAGCTTTGAGCCCCTGGGCTTCGGGACGCAGTTTCTTGATGCGGATCATGACGGCTGGTCTGACCTGATCGTGATGAATGGTCATATTGATGAGTTTGTCGGCGAGCCGTTCCGAATGCCGGCCCAGATCTTCTCTGGGCAACCAGGAAGTCGATTCGTGGAGTTGCCGCATGGGCAGGCTGGAGAGCTGTTTCAGGAACAACGTCTGGCCCGTGGGTTGGCAAAGCTCGACTGGAACCGCGATGGTCGTACGGATTTTGTGGCCACCGATCTTGAGCGTCCACTACTGCTAGCAGAGAACACGACCGTTACTCCGAACAGCTTCCTTCGTTTGCGATTGACCGGCACGGTCAGTAGCCGAGACGCAATCGGTGCCAAGGTCGTCATAGCGATCTCAGAGGGAGACGAACGCGTGTTGTTACTGTCGGCGGGAGATGGCTATGAGTCCTGCAACGAACGATGCCTTGAGGTGGGGCTTGGTGAAGCAAAGTTCGCAAGAACTGTGGAAATTTACTGGCCATCGGGATTTTTCTCGCGGTTCGACAATATTGCCGCGAATCAATCTTTGCATGTTATCGAGGGACAGGCTGAACTCGTAGACGCGCCACGCTGATTGTCCCGAGAGCGATTGTTCACACCCGGGACGGTGCGTCAGGGAATAACGGCGCCATCGCGTGGAGTTGACGTGATCGCTCTGTTGGGAGGGCGTGCTCAAAGCAGAGGCGAGGGCTTGTGAACTTCTGTTCTACGTCTGGAGCCAATCGACACTTGTGTTCAGTTGATCGGTAACTGGCAGAACCGCACAACGATTGAGCGAATGCTCGCCGCGTACTGCTTCATTTCAGCCGCAGTGTTTACGGCTGAACACAGGATTCAGATTTTTGCATTTGTGGCACGATGGACTTTTGTCCCTCGAACAGCATCAGGCTTTCATTGCCACTCATGCTACTGCAATCACTTGAACGCTCTTCTATTGTGGCGATGCGACTGGCTCATCGCGCCTTCTCTATGATCGCTCAGCTGCATTAAGCATCCCGAACCGGAATAGAAGTTGCGTTAAGAATTAGCGTAGTCGATGTAACGAATTGAACGCGTCTGAACATCTTCCATCGGAAGTGGAACTGTGTTCACAGAGGTGGAGTCTCAGGCGCAGATTGAATCTTATCCGGCGCGCTAATTACTCATCTGACTTCCCCGTTGGTGGACAGTCACGTCGAGCAGACGGTCGTAATTGCTGAAAGGAATTATTTTATGAAGTTACAGAGTTTGAGTTCTATTTTTGTTGCTTCACTGATCGCCATGGTATCGCTGACCGGGTGTGAAGAAACTCTTGAAGCGCCTGTGGAGAAACTGGTCGGTGGTTCGGGCACGATCAAGGTTGATGGAAAGCCGATGGGTGGCATTCGGATTCGTTTGACGCCCATCAATGAAACCAAAAGCGTCGGCGGATCGTGGGGTATCACGAAAGATGATGGCACGTTCAGTCTGACGCACTGGACCAACGAACCGGGCATTGCTCCGGGTTCTTACTTGATCACTTTCTCCCGCTATGTGAAGCCTGATGGGAGTCCGTTGGGTGAGCGCGATTCTCCAGCGATGGTTCAGGCCAAAGAAACTATCGCTAAGAACTGGAGCAATCCGGAGCCCGATCAAATGGCCTCGTTGACTCGGCGTGTCGACATCCCGGAAGGCGGGAAGACAGACATCGAGTTCACAATTGCCACCGGGAAATAGCTTGCGGCTTGATGCTGACAGCACTGCAGTCAATGTCGAGGAATGTTTCTTCGACAGTTTTGTCGTTCTCATTCAGAGGGTACTATTTTATGAAGATGACCAACGGGACCGCTGCCTTCCGCAGCAGAATGCTCCGAGCAAGAGCGTTCACACTGATCGAACTGCTTGTGGTAATCGCGATCATTGCGATCCTGATTGCCCTGTTATTGCCTGCCGTGCAGCAGGCTCGCGAGGCGGCTCGCCGCACACAGTGCAAGAACAATCTGAAGCAGATTGGCCTGGCACTGCACAATTATCACGATACGGCAAACATGTTCCCGTACGCCAGCAATGCCGCTGCGTCAACTGTGAACAGCAACACGGCGATTATGCCGCTGCAAAAGAATCAGACCGGCTGGGTCTTGTTGCTGCCGTATTTTGAACAGGCTGCTCTGTATAGCTCGATTGATCATTCTGCAGCGATGGGTCGCTGGAGAAACGGTGGAGCAGCACCACTGGCGAGTGGCGGTCCAACGGCAGCGAATGCGGCTGCGTCGGCGGTAAAGCTGGCGGCTTTGCTTTGCCCTTCAGATAGCGGGAGGCAGACATTTGCAGGTTTCGATGGAAACTACGGATGTGAAACGAACGTTGCTTCCTACAAATCTACCTACGGGTTCAGTGCCAGCGGACAGCCGTCAACTCTGTGGAGCAATTTGGGCCAGACGACACGCACGATGTTCGGTGCTCAGTCCAACACGAACATGCGCGACCTGACCGATGGCACCAGCAACACTGTTGCAATTGTTGAAACAACACTCAACGTTTACGACGGAATCACAGGTTCATGGGCCTGTAATCAGCACGTAGGCAACGGGATTGACTTCGCAAATCTGAATGGTCAGCGCAAGATCAATGACTGGGATTGCTGTGGCTGGGGACCTGGTACGCCATGGAGCATCAAGAATGTTCCTGGTACGCTCGGTGAGTGGGGCACTCCCGGCAGCATGCACACAGGCGGAATGCAGGCTCTGCTGGGCGATGGTTCCGTTCGCTTCATCAGTGAGAACATCGACGCCACGACTCGTCAGCGTCTGGCTTACATCGCCGATGGCAACGTCATTGGTGAATTCTGATCGGTTGATCATAGAGCCGGCTGTTGTTGTCCGGTGTGATCAATCCGCATGCAAAACAGCATGATCTGAAAGCCCCTGCTCTGCAGGGGCTTTCTTTATTGGCAGGCTTGCGATTAACCAATTGAATCAATAGTCCGCCAGATTGAGTCGATCAGATTCGACTGCTCCTGCGATCTTTCCCTTTGACGCCCGCGCTTTGGATAAGGGTTTCAGCAAATTACGAGCTTTCGTCTGTTATTTGATCGCGGGTTGTGCGGGATGCTCTTGAGAATTGCTCGAGCCGAGACGCCCTGGTGGCATTGCACGATTCATTGGGACTGACTGCTCAATGCCCGACGAAACCGTTACTGCGGAGAGTGGGGAACGGAGGCGTGCAGTCAATTTTCCGAGGAATTTCCCTTCGGTGATCCAACCAGAGAGAAAAGCCCCCCGTGTGGGCTTGTTGAGCGGTTCAAGGCTGAGATTATGTATATCATTCTTCCGAGGTTGATTATCATCGTGAGTTTTCCGCAATAGAACGCGGTCTGCAAAGTCCATTTCGATGTCCATGTGGGTGCGAGTTCAACATTTTCTGGAACTCATTCGTTTCAGCCACACCATTTTTGCGCTGCCATTTGCCATGTTGTCGGCGGTGATCGCATGGGCTCAGGCAGACAGCATCTTTCGCTGGCGTGATCTGGCGGGAATCTTGATTTGCATGGTGACTGCGCGATCAGCCGCCATGGCGTTTAATCGGCTGGTTGATCGGGATATCGACAAAGAGAATCCTCGCACGGCCAAGCGTCATATTCCTGCAGGGTTGCTTTCCGTCCGAGCGGTGACGTTGTTTACGCTGGTGATGAGTCTCGTTTTCATTGCGACGACGATGATCTTTCTGCCGAAGCGGCTGCCACTCTATTTGTCGGTCCCGGTGCTGTTGTTCCTGCTGGGCTACTCGTGGGCCAAACGCTGGACGAGCTTTTGTCACTACTGGCTTTCAGCAGCCTTGATGATGTCTCCGATCGCCGCGTGGATTGCCGTGCGAGATGAATTTGCTCTGATCCCGACTTTGCTGGCCGGAGTAATTTTCTTCTGGGTGGGTGGCTTTGACATTATTTATGCTTGTCAGGACGCTGACTTTGATCGCGAACGAAAGCTGCACAGCATTCCTGCTCGGATTGGCGTCAAGGCCGCGTTGAGACTGGCGTTTCTCAGCCATCTTCTGACAATCCTGATGCTCGTGCTGTTATGGTGGCTGGCTGGTCTCGGTTTGCTGTTTCTGGCGGGCGTTGTCGCCATCGCCGGACTACTGCTGTATGAACATCGACTGGTGCGGCCCGACGATCTGAATCGGGTCAATGTTGCTTTCTTCAACGTGAACGCCATCATTAGTTTCGGAATCCTGGTGCTCGGATGCCTGGACATCTGGCTCTTCTGAAACGGCTGAATTCTATTTGCCTGCGGAACAAGAACATGAATCTGTCCATCTCTGACTCACGAATTCGAGCGATCGCTGATAAGGTTCTGGCTGGTGAACGTCTGTCGTTTGACGATGGCGTGCTGCTGGACGAGACCGCCGATCTTCATACGCTGGGTCAGCTTGCCAATACCGTGCGAGAACGACGCAACGGTAACGTGGTGTATTACAACACCAACATCCATTTGAATCCGACGAACGTCTGTGTCTACCGTTGTCGCTTCTGCGCGTTTCGTGCGGATCTGAAAGACGAGAAGGCTTATACATTCACTGACGAGATGTTGCGAAATCGAGTTCTCGAAGGTCGCGCAGCCGGAGCCACTGAAATTCATGTGGTTGGAGGTCTGCATCACAAGAAGAGTTTCGACTGGTACTTGAACGTCGTTCGTGTGATCCACGAAACCTGCCCGGAGATTCATATCAAGGCGTGGACTCCGGTTGAGATCAGTTGGTTCAGCTTTATCACCAAGCAACCGATTAAGTGGATTCTGGAGCAGATGGTTGAAGCCGGGCTTGGCAGCATGCCCGGAGGCGGTGCGGAAATCTTCGATGAAGAGGTTCGTCGCGAAATCTGTGAACACAAGGCAGACAGCGATGTCTGGTTCGATGTGCATCGGACTGCTCATGAACTGGGGCTTCGATCGAACGCGACGATGTTGTACGGACATGTCGAAAAAGCAAAGCATCGCGTGGACCATTTGCTGCGTCTGCGAGCACTGCAGGATGAGACTCACGGTTTCCAGACGTTTATTCCTCTGGCGTTTCATCCCGAGAATACAGAACTGTCGAATATTCGGAAGCCGGATGGATTGTTTGACCTGCGTATGGTCGCTCTGTCTCGCCTGATGCTGGATAACTTTGACCACATCAAAGCGTACTGGATTATGTTGGGCGAACAGACCGCTCAACTGGCTCTTGCTTACGGTGCTGATGATATCGATGGCACCGTTGTTCATGAGCTGATCTATCACGACGCCGGTGCAAAGACGCCGGAAGGAATGACGGTCGATCAGTTACACCGTCTGATTCAGGAAGCCGGTCGTGTTCCTGTTGAGCGGGACACTTTGTATCGCCGAGTTATTCGGAATGGCCGCGAGTGGAGCGTCGGCGAAGCCCTGGTTTCAGCCTGAGGTTCTGTGTCAACGCTGAGGCTTGGTCCCGGCGGCTCTGTGAGAAACACAATGGCTCTCACGGAGGCGCAGAGGCACGGAGGAAGAGCGCTGACTGCAGATGTTGATGCTTGCACGGGCGGGAGCTTTAACCCGAACGACCAGGAACTCTTTGGCTCAGTGCCTCTGTGAGAAAAACACAATGGCTCTCGCGGAGGCACAAAGGCACTGAGGCAGAGCGCTGACCGCAGATGATGATGCTTGCAAGGTCGGGAGCTTCAACCCCGACGACCAGGAACTCTGTGCCTCCGTGCCTCTGTGAGAAAATACAATGGCTCTCACGGAGGCGCAAAGGCACGGAGGAAGAGCGCTGACTGCAGATGTTGATTCTCTGCACGGACGGGAGCTTGAACCCGAACGACCAGGAACTCTGTGGCTCCGTGCCTCTGTGAGAAACACAATGGCTCTCACGGGGAGGCGCAGAGGCACGGAGGAAGATTGCTGACCGCAGATGATGATGCTTGCAAGGTCGGGAGCTTTAACCCGAACGACCATGAACTCTGTGGCTCAGTGCCTCTGTGAGAAAAACACAATGGCTCTCACGGAGGCACAAAGGCACGGAGGAAGAGCGCTGGCAGCAGGTGTAGCTTGCACTGGCGGGACCTTCAGCCGCGACGATCAGGAACTCTGTGGCTCAGTGCCTCTGTGAGAAACACAATAGCTCTCACGGAGGCACAAAGGCACGGAGGAAGAGCGCTGACCGCAGATGATGATTCTTGCACGGGCTGGAGCTTGAACCCGAACGACCAGGAACTCTGTGGCTCAGTGCCTCTGTGAGAAAAACACAATGGCTCTCACGGAGGCACAAAGGCTCGGAGGAAGATCGCTGACCGCAGATGATGATTCTTGCACGGGCGGGAGCTTGAACCCGAACGACCATGAACTCTGTGGCTCCGTGCCTCTGTGAGAAAAAAACAATGGC
>CAIXQV010000134.1 GCA_903921605.1 uncultured Planctomycetaceae bacterium
CAATCAACGCCTCAGCGATTCCGCAGATTCCACCGATCGCAATCGGCCCTATTAGCTTCAGTAAGCTCATCGCCGGTTCCTTTTCTTGTTCTAAAACTCCAATGTTTTCTTGATTCTGCGCGCCTACCGGATTGTTTATCCTCTACTCACCCTACACTAATTTCGCACCCATCGAACAACGATGGACGCGGCTCGTTTCGCCGTTCGATCTTCTCCAGCATGTGGTCATACTTCGCGATTCCAGATCCATCACAAGTGTCGGCCCCCAGTTCGTCAAACAGTTCAAACCGCTTCGGAGTGTTGACCCTGCCAACGTGAACCCACTTCCCCAATATCACTGCAGTTTTCACGATGTCCTGCGAAGCCTTAGAGTCCTTCCACGGATCGCCGCCGCCGATGAACACTGCATCCATTTCATCCCACGGTATATCCAGATCCTCCATGCCGTCCTGGGCAACCAAAGCAACCCGCCACCCTGTCGGAATCCATCGGATCCGTCGTTTGAATAACTCAATTGATCGCTGTCCAGCTCCAACGATGTCAGGACACGTAACGAACAGGCACTCAGCCTTGCGTCCCTCCTGCCTCTCCAGAAGCCGCTTGAATCGATCCACGGGGAATCCGCTGAATGCTCCGTTGTCGATCGCATAAGTCCCGCCAGCGTCCGCGTAGCCAGTCAGCGGAGTGAGTAATTGACCCATCACCAGCGGTGATTCGATTTTCTCGCTCAGTCGATTCGGAGATAGATCAATCAGGAATTTCACGAGTCAAAGCCTCCGGCGGAAGATTCAGAACTGCAATTGGACCCACAGCGACTTGATAGCGACCACTGGGAAAGACAGCAACGACTGTTCCTGTCTTTCCGATGTACCCTTCGTCATGACATACGACGAGAACAACGTCGCCGACTTTCAGACGATCCGCACTCATTGCACCCTCGCCAAAACACCTGGCTCAATCTGAATCACGATGTCTGATCGATCCTTGAGAATCGATTCTGCTTCTTTGTCAGACAACCGCCATCCACGTTTGTTTAGGTAATGCGTGTAGTCAACGGTTGCAAATTTTTGACCACTGAACACATTCAAAAACGAAGCGACTGTATCTTCAGGCATTTGACCGACTTTCACCAAATCAACAGTGGATACACTTTTTCGGCATATGTGCCGTGTTTTCTGACTTTTCACCAATTCCGAGGCATGAGCAGCGGAACGGAATTCCTCTGTCACTCATCCCAGCTTTTTCAATTCTGCCTTTTGTTTTTCCACCAGCATCTGCGCCGCCGTCTCGTTCCCGTCAAATGCCGCGTCTCTCAGTTGCGTGATCGTCAATCGCTTTGTGTCGCCGAACGGTGCGTACACAGTCGTTGGCCGTCTTGCCTTTACCTTGCGAGCCTCTTCGGCGATTGTCCCAAGGTTCACGAACTCGACTGAAGAATGAATCACTTGTTCGATTGCCATCAACACGTCGTCAACGTCGTAATCTGCGGAAAGCTTGCGTGCCCAAAATGCGTGCGTGTCGTCGTCAAGCTTTAGCGTTGGCTTTGCCATCGCGAGTTCTGAGAGCTTAACTGCTACCAGCGGAAAGGATTCGTTGCAGTTTTGCCTTCTCGCGTTCTGCCGTGCTTGGTGAACTTGTAGGTTTCCCATGATTGCTTCCGTTCAGCTTTCCGCCCTGCTGTTCCTGTTGGTCCTGAAAAACCACCCAACCCTCTGCCATCGACTTCTGCACCGCGGAGCAAAATCCATCGGCCCCCATCTTTGACACCTCGTGCCACCACGCCTGCTCCTGCGGGCTGTTCCGCGGCGGAACCTTGTTGTGCTTGTCTTTGCTTTGCAGATGGCGAAACCACAGGCTTACCGATTGCATTACCGCGGCAGTTTTCATTCGCTCAGGAACAACAATGTCTTGCCCAGGGAAATAAATAGAGAGAGAAGGATTAGGGATAGAAGGTTCCCCCTGTTCGTACCCCACTTCATCCCCTGTTCGTACCCCACTTTGTATCCCGATTCCGGATGTATTGACGTTCAGTTGTCCGTCTCTATATCCGTCTTTATACCCCTGATCGTATCCCGATTTGGGGGATGATTCTTCAATTGGCGTATCGTCGATGGCTTCGTATCCGCTCGGAATCATTACGAAGTATTCCCCCGCGGATCGCTTTCCATTGCACTCATACTGAAGCCAGCCAGCCGCAACAGCTTTTTTTCGAACCGCGTCAAACTGCTCCCATTTTTTGAACCCGAGCGTCTCCACAAGCTGCGAGTTCCAAAACTTAGCAGGCCCGCGATAACGCATTGCATCTTCCGTGTGAACGATGACTACCAGCAGACTCAAAGCATCGCGGCCGATCTCCGCAGCGACTGCGGACTTGTGCAACAGCCGGACGAACTTGTGAGCAAAAAACGGACTACGCGATGGATAGGCACTCATGGTACTGCCCTTCCTCGCAATCGTTTTGATTGTTCGAATCAATGAGCATTCTCAAGTCTTCAGTGACCACATCCCCGATGTCTAAGGGGCTAATGCCGCGAATTTCGGCAAACTGCTCTAATGTGTTCTCGCAAACATGCGCCCACTCTGGGATGACGACGCCGCCATGTTCAGCGACCAAAAACTGAGCTATCTGTCGTGCCGCCACTTCAGGCACCACGCGGAAAAATTCTCTGCTTTCCGTTACTCTGCAGACTGCGAAATAGTCGTGAAGTCCTGCCTCCACAGATTTTGGATCGTTGAACCACACTGCACAGAACACATCAAACGGACACGGAACGCCCGATGTGAACAGGTCATCAGCGCGTGATGCTGGAAGCCTTGTCGTAAAGCCAATCTTCACCATTCCTGGCATACTCTTATTTGTCATCACGTACACGAATCCGCCCATCACAACTGCTCCATCAATCTTCAAAGAAACTCTTCTGCACCTTAACCGGCTCTTTTTCCGGCTCCGGTTTCGGATCGATCCATTCCTGGACCTGCTCCCACGTCAACGCCGGATCCGTGATGCCGTGAATAATCGCCCGGCCGTCTCGAGTCGACAGCCACAGGGAGACCATCCTTTTGCCCTTGTGACCGTCAATCCAGATCACATTCCCGATTTCGTCAAGTTCGACGGCTCGATTGTCTGCCTGGAATCCGTGAGCCTTGAGCCACGCCAACCGTGAAGCGTGGCCGCTCATACTGTTGCCCCATGTGAGACCTCGTGAAGCAGAAAAGACACCAAGTCATGCCATCGCCATTTGACTGTCCACTGGCTAACGGGAACGTCACGCACGGTTCCTCTTGTCTCACTCAAGGTGAACTCGTCACTGATTGCCGCGGTATCCATAGCCGCCACGATCTTGCATTCCTCGCTGTTCGGCATAAATCCGCAGAGCCTCCAGATATGTCGATCATGATGCAGCTCAGCATCAGTGATGGCCATGCCTGCAAACTGCTTTGCCGGCCTGAGCATGTCACCGATCCAGCATTCGTGAGCATCATGCAACAACGCCCACAGCCTGACCCGCTTCGACTCTGCAATGCACAAGTCATGCACCAACAAGCAATGCTGAGCAACGGTCCATTCAACGGCCCCAGCGTATCGATTCAGCCGAGACAAATTTGTGGCAATCCGCTCTGTCGGAAACTCGTTTAACTGTTCGACTGGCGGCAGCAGCCACGATGGCCGAGCCAGATATGCCATTGGGTTTTGATCAATCACAGATGGATCCAATCTTTGTGATAACGATGACAACGTGAGGCTCCTCACCAGCAGCAACATAGAATTTTTCGATCAGCCCTGAATACGCCTGGCAATCGTCGACCCACACCAAGCCAGTCAGAGAATCCAGAACAGCCTTGTCCAGATTGTCTCTGTCCGGCTTGATGATGTGGGGCAAACGACACTTTGGAGAACTCTTCTTGAGCAGTCGCTGCGGCCTCGGAAAGAGA
>CAIXQV010000135.1 GCA_903921605.1 uncultured Planctomycetaceae bacterium
AGAAACGGAGAGGGTTCACCGCGAAACAACGTTCGTCGCAAAATTATGGCGACAGGAATTGCGACCACCAGCCCGAGTGTGCTCATGCCAAACAGGACCAATGCCTGCAGCGATAACCATCCGCCGAAAAATTGCGTGTCCGGAATGAACGTATAGATCATGAGGACGTAGACCGGCAAGCGAGCGGAACAGCTCATCAACGGGGCGATCAGAATCGTCACAAATCGGTCGCGGCGATCATCGATGACTCGCGTTGCCATGATCCCCGGAACAGCACAGGCAAACGATGACATCAGAGGCAAAAACGAACGCCCGCTGAGCCCCAGAATCCCCATGAAGCGGTCCATCATGAACGCCGCTCGCGCCATGTAGCCGCAGTCTTCCAGCAATCCGATGAACAGAAACAACAGACATATCTGCGGCAGGAACACGATCACTGAGCCCACGCCATTAATCACGCCTTCCGTCAGCAAACTGCGTAATGGCCCCGGAGACATGGATGAAGAAACCTGATCGCTGATCCAGCCCAGCATCGATTCGACGCCGTCGCTGAGTGGTGCAGAAAACCAGTTGATCGTCGAGAATACCATCAGCAACACTGCAAGACAGATCAGGAAGCCAAAGAAGCGATGCGTCAGCACCGAATCAATTCTGTCCGTCAATCGCGTGCGCGAATTCGGAGTTCGCGTCTGAACGTTTGCCAGAAGCTCGCCGATGTAGTGGTACCGCTGGCTGGCCTCAGTAGCCGGTATCTCAAGATGCTGCTCGGACAGTTTCCGACGCGATTCCTGCAACGCAACCAGGTAATTCTGACCAGCGGCTTCGGTCAGCATCAGTTCTACGGATCCGCCCGGATCGAGCAAACTGCGAGCGATCAGGAAGCCACAACGCTTTTCCTGAGAAACGTGGGCGGCTTGCAGTACTGCTCCGAGGCGACTGACTTCTTCCTGAATCGGCGCTGATAGCAAAGAATGACCAAAGCTGTCAGAAGCCAGTTGAACCGGACCACCTCTGGCTGTCAGCTCATGAACCACGGCATGCTTCAGCTCAGCAAGCCCTTCACGACGACTGGCCGATGTGGGAACAACGGGAACTCCAAGCTTCTGCGACAGTGCAGAAAGATCGACGCGGACTCCGGAACTTTTCGCCGAATCCCACATGTTCAGGCACAACACAACCGGCAGCCCGACTTCCAGAACCTGTGTCGCCAGGTAGAGATTTCGTTCCAGGGCCGCGGCGTTACAAATGCAGATAATCAGATCGGGGCGAGGTTCCTCGGAGCATCCCGTCAAAACCTGCACTGCGACCATCTCGTCGGGCGATTTTGGGGAGAGGCTATATGTTCCGGGCAGGTCGCTAAGTTCAATGTCGTGACCGTCCCACTGAACGCGACCAATTCGCTGTTCGACCGTCACACCCGGATAATTGCCCGTCCGAACCCGCATGCCGGACAGCGCGTTGAAGAGGGTACTCTTACCCGTGTTCGGGTTGCCAATCAGGGCAACTCGCAATGGGCGATGATTTTGCACGGCGTGAGATAGTTGATTCGTCACTGACGGCCCACTAACCGGCAGCCAATTCAAGCTGGCTGGAAGCTCTGCGAGCAGTTCGGTTCTGCAGCGAATCTGTTTCGACCGATACGCAGGAGGCTTCTGCCGATCTCATGGAGACAGAGCAGCCATGCACGCGGTACTGGACGGGCCCGCCAAACGGCGCACGACGCAGAACTTCCACGATAGTTCCGGGCACGAAACCCATTTCCATGAGTCGGGAGGCAACACGACCTGCCCCGGAAATCGCCGTGACAACTGCCGATTTGCCAGGTGTTAAGTCAGCCAGACGCAATGTGTTCACAGCAGCACCGTCCATAAATAACGGGAGGAACGACGAAACTGAAAGACTCGGACCACTGAACCCATGATCAAAAACTGCCTGCTGATTTGCAAGCGTGGAGTGAGACTCAATCTCACATTGCCCAAAAACAGTATCGCAGGTTGCGAAGAGTCCGCCACATCGCAGTTGTTCGTTTCCTCAAAAATTCCGAGGTTTTCTGTTTCTGAGACCCCCGTATCAATAATGCGGTGGCCGTTCCGAACCCGGATCGAGTCGCTCCGGGCTTTCGCTGAGCCGTTCCAGAGAACCCTCAAGCTTGCCAAATCGTGACTCGTACTCCTGCAATCGCCGAAAATGAACCAACAGTGAGGTATTCAAGCAGTCAATATCGTGCTGCAGGTGAGCCATCGAAGATTCGATTTTCTCAAGCCGGGCTTCCAACGAAACAGAATCGGGTTGCGTCATGATGTTCAGCTTTCAATTCTGATTGTTCCTGATAAAGAAATGCCGAACTCCGCAGCATGTCAGGGCGAGAGTGTAACGGGGGCGGACTTGACCGATGACCGCCGTCGGTGCAGATTCCAGTTTTTCACAATCACCGGATCAGGCTTCCCGGAACATACCGAACGCTCGATTCTGATTATCAGGCCTTAAGCATTCGCAGATTATCAGCAGGACAAAACATTATATGAATCATCCTCAGGTCATTGAACTAAATCACTCATTGGCACGGCATCATCTAAGTCGACTGCGCAACAAGAATACGGCCCCGGCTGAGTTCCGTCAGCACATTCGCAGCCTTTCGACATTGCTGGCGGCCGAGGTGACTCGCCAGCTTCCGCTGGAAGCGGTTTCCGTTCCAACGCCGATTGAGACCACGGAGTGTCAGCAGCTTGCGGGGCGCATTGCCGCTGTCCCAATTCTGCGAGCTGGTCTCGGGATGGTGGCTCCGCTGACCGACTTGATTCCTCACCTTGAAGTTTGGCACCTGGGACTTTACCGAGATGAAGCGACTGCCAAACCCGTGCACTATTACGACAAACTTCCGGCTGATAATCCCGCTGACGTCGCGATCGTTCTTGATCCCATGCTGGCCACGGGTGGTTCCGCTTCGATGGCGATTGAAGCATTAAAACGCTGGAAAGTTCCTCGAATCTATATGCTTTCGATAATCGCTGCTCCCGAGGGAATCCAGCATGTGCTGGATCAGTACAACGATGTGACAATTCTGACCACCGCCATTGATCGATGCCTGAATGAGCGGAAATACATTGTGCCGGGGCTCGGTGATGCAGGAGACAGAATGTTCAATACCTGATATTGCGGATCGCGAACTGGGCGTCGGTCTTTCAGAGAACCGTCCAAATATTCCAGGTTGCCCTCCGCCTGGCACGTTTGATGCGGCCACTCATTACGTCGCTGCTCTAAGTATCTGCTCGTCAACCTGGCCGGGCATCCTATAGTGGCCCGGGTCTACGAGAACTGAGCCATCAGCGAATGAATAACGTCAGGGAAAAGCCGTAGAGGCTGGTAATTACCAGGGAATGAAGGCCCCAGGGATTTCCATCACTTCTGCATCTTTACGAAGTAGACGTTTTGTGGATTGCTGCAATTCGTCGTACAGTAGAAAGAAATCTTTGAGGAGACATCTCAATGGCGAAGAAAGCCAGCAAAACCACGGAATCAAAACCAAAACCCAGCAGCGTCTCTGAGTTCACCCAGCCGAAGAAGCGAAAGCCATTTTCGGTGTTCCTGGTGATCGATGATCGTAACACTCGGGAAACCGTGGCGTCAGCTCTGAAAGAACTTCAGATCGAAGTTCACGACTACATGACTGCCATGGAATTCTACCGTGACTATCGGAATCCAGTTCCCGGCCTGCTGCTGACAGAGATTCATCTCCGCGGCATGAGCGGTCTTGAACTGCAGGACAAACTGGCGGCCGATAAAAATGATCTGATGATCGCCTTCATTGCTGGGCATGCGGAAGCACCGACAGCAGTCAAAGCGATGCAGGCCGGCGTGGTTGATTTCCTGCCAAAGCCAATTCAAGTCGATGCACTCGTCGAACTTATCGGTCGCGCGTACGCCATGTACTACGATGTCGACTGGGACTTCGTCGGCGAAGACCTTGACGACATCGAACGCAACATCAATCGCATCACAGGTCGGGAACGCGAAGTTCTGGATCTGGTCGTACTGGGACTTTCCAGTCGCGAGATCGGTCTCAAACTGGACATCAGCGTCAAGACTGTTGAAGCTCACCGCGCCCATATCAACGATAAGATGCGAGCAAATGATCTCGCACATCTTGTGCGAATGGTCATGTCGTATCAGGAAGATTCAGCCGGCTGATTAAAGAAGCCAGCTTCAGCAACTTTTATGCATTTGGCAAATGTAAGTGCGTCTGGCGACTGAAGGGATTTAGTCGCTCAGAGATCGCGTAAGGCAGAGATCGTGTACCGCTGACATCGCTGCCTCAGCGGTCACTCGATCAGAGATCCCGAGGATGTTCGCGGCAGGCTGATCGGCCGATCAGAACAGCAGCCCGCCATCCTCGTCAGATTCCTCTTTTGCAGCCTTGCGGGTTGTTCGAGCAGCATCTGCGGCAGTGTTCTTCTGCAAGGTTGAGGTCGCGTCGAACTCGGCGGTCTCAATGTCGTCCGTGGCCGTCAGCTTCGTCACAATTTCGATTCGCTGGGCCGCTGCATCCAGCTTCCGATGACAAACTCGCAGCAAAGCCATGCCTCGCTCAAACTGAGCGAGGGACTCGTCCAGTGTTTCCTGGCCGGATTCAAGGCGAGAAACAATCTGAGCCAATTCGGCCATCGCCGGCTCCAGCGCGATCTCGCCGTTGTCGCTGACTTCAGACTGTGATTTCCGTTTGGCCATGGGCGCTTGTTTTTCGTGCAGGAACGTACTGGAGGTCTTGTGAAACTGCGCCGTTCGTGATCGGCCGACTAATCGTAGTAAACTTCGTGCAAAATGGTAGACGATTTAAGTTGGAGCTTCGGAACACACTCGATAAGGCTTGATCGATTCCTGATTCCACACGCCGGATATTCTTCCTGACAAATTCAGCTACGACTACGACGCATGATCACGAGGCCACTGATGATCATGGCCCCGCCGATGGTTTGAGCGATCGAGATCGATTCACCTCGCCATAACCATGCGGAAACGATCGCGACGATGGGACTCAGATTCTGAAACATCGTCGCCTGGGCAGCTCCGGCATGTTTCACTCCATAACTCCACATCGCCAGCGCGAGGCCGGTGGACAGAATTCCGGAGTACAGAATGCATAATTGCAGCGAAGTTTCCTGCAGCAGAGGAATGCTGACGGCCAGCGTTGGCCAGGCAAACAGCACATGAAACGGCAATCCGATGGTCGCCGAACATGCGGCCAACTGCACGGGCGAAATCAATTTCAGCATCGGACGACTAAAGACCGTTCCGCTCGCCCATGTCAACGCGGCCAGTAACGCGATCATGTTGCCGGAAAACCGAGTCGCAGCATCAAGATCTGACTGACGAGACTTCACTTCATCAATGATCGGGCCAGGAGCCAGCTCTGCAACGGACGCGGTCTTCTCACTGCCGACGACTTCTGAAATCGTCACCTCCGCGACCGGAGTG
This sequence comes from uncultured Planctomycetaceae bacterium, assembly GCA_903921605.1. Next base: position 5,473 of record CAIXQV010000135.1, read on the forward strand.
ACCTGTTTCTGGACCGTCACAATCATTGTCCCGGCGAATGCGATCAACAGCCCAACCCACGCCGTTGCCGGCAAAATTTCCTTAAGGAATAAGCGAGCCCCCAATGCCGTCCACATCGGCACCGTGGCCATGATCAGGGCGACGTTGGCCGAAGTCGTCCGGGACACCGCCATCAAGAACAAGTACTGATAAGCGACAGAAACGATCAGGGCATAGATCAGAATTCTGACACGCGAGATGCCGGCTGCCGGACGCACACCGGTACGATATTCCCAGCCAGCACAACCCAGGAGCACAATCGCGGAGACGACGAGGCGAATTGCGTTCAGCGAATACGGAGTAATGCCGGATTCCAGAGCAACCTTCATCACCGGAATGTTGACGCCCCAGATCACGGCCACCGCCAGCAGCGCGAGATCCGCCAGCAGGAGTTGTCTTAGCGACAATCGTTGGGATTCGGACGTCGAGTTGTCGCTCATGGAAAAACGATCGCTGAAGAATGAGGATTCCCGATGGCTGGGTGAACAGCCTGCGGGAATTCTGTGAAGGATACGCAAAACTGTCTGCAGCGACCTTCCTCATGGAGCCTACGTTCGCTCAAAATACTCCGACTTCCTGTTTTTGGTCTCGATTCTTGACGGAGTGCAAGTGTGTTCTGCGTGCGAACTTTGCTTGTCATTTCATTTTGCTGCACCAGCCTCGTGGCCTGCGCTGACGACTGGCCGCAGTGGATGGGCCCCAAACGAGACAACGTCTGGCGCGAAACCGGGATTGTGGATAAGTTCCCGGACGGGGGTCCCAAAGTCCTGTGGAGAACAGAAATCGCCGGTGGTTACGCTGGTCCCGCTGTCGCCGGCGGAAAGGTCTTCATCACCGACTATGTGTCTCAGCAAAACGTCAAGGTTGATAACTTTGATCGCAAGGAATTCACGGGCGAAGAGCGTATTCACTGCCTCGATGAAGCCACCGGAAAGATTCTGTGGACTCATAAGTATCCCGTCAAGTACACGATTTCGTACCCGGCGGGGCCGCGATGTACTCCGAGTGTCGAAGAAGTACGAGTTTACACACTGGGAGCTGAAGGCGATCTGATCTGCTTGAACATCGCGGATGGAAAGGTTCTCTGGTCACACGACTTGAAAGCTGTTTATGGCACCAAGGCAGCATGGTGGGGCTATGCGGCACATCCGCTGATCGACGGCAATAAGCTATTGTGTCTGGCGGGTGGCGAAGGTAGTCATATCGTGGCGTTCGATAAGCTGACCGGCAAAGAAATCTGGAAAAGCTCAACATCTCCGGAACAGGGATATTCTCCTCCAACGATCATTGAATTCGGCGGTGCTCGACAATTGATCCTCTTTCGTCCCGATGCCGTTTCCTCTGTCGATCCCGAAACCGGCAAAGAATACTGGTCAGTCAGGTACGAAGCTTCAAGTGGTTCTGCGATTATGTCGCCAGTCATGTTGGGCGAATACCTATATGCTGCAGGCTTCAATAATCGCAGTCTCCTTTTGCAGTTGGATTCCACAAAGCCCGACGCAAAAGAAGTCTGGCGTGATAAGCAAAACGTGATCTGCGCTGTAAACGTTCAGCCGCTTGTGGTGGGAAACATTCTCTACGGCTTTGACCAGAAGGGTGTCATGCGAGCCATCCAGATTCCGGAAGGAAAACGGCTATGGGAATCGACTGCACCAATTGGCAAGCGACCGGCAGATTCCAGCACGGCCTTCATTGTTCAGCACGAAGATCGCTTTGTAATGTTTAACGAGCTGGGTGAGTTACTGCTGGCGAAACTCTCACCGGAAGGTTACACCGAGATCGACCGAGCGAAGGTGATTGATCAGACCAACAATGCGTATGGTCGAGAAGTTGTGTGGAGCATGCCGGCGTTCGCAAACAAGCATGCTTACATTCGCAACGACAAAGAGATTATCTGTGTGGATCTCGCGAAGTAAATGAGTCGTGGAAAGCTTTGCTCGGCATGTCAAAACCTGTTCATCTGATTGGTGTGCTGGGCAGCAAACTGGATGCAGGCCGCTCACAGGATCGCTGGTCACGCTGGCGACCTTCTGTGGCGGCTTGTCAGTACGACGATCTGCTGATCAGTCGCTTTGAACTCCTGCATGAACCTCGCAATCGGGATATGGCTGAGCTGGTCGCCAGCGATATCCACAGCGTGAGTCCCGAAACAATCGTGACTCTGCATTCGGTCGCGTTTCAGGATCCATGGGATTTTGAAGAAGTGTTTTCCGGACTGCACGAGTTCGCTCGCGCGTATCCATTCGATACGGATCAGAATGAGTATCTGATTCATATCACGACAGGGAGTCACGTTCAGCAAATCTGCCTGTTCCTGCTGGCGGAGTCGAGACATCTTCCCGGCAGACTGCTGCAGACCTCTCCTCCACCCCGGGAAGGAATGCCCGGCAGCGCGTTTCGGATTATTGATCTGGACCTGTCGCGATACGATGCTCTGGCGACTAGATTTGCTCAGGAACAGCAGGAGGGGTTAACGTTTCTGAAGTCCGGCATTGAAACTCGCAATGCCGTCTTCAATCGACTGATCGAACAGATCGAGAAGGTCGCAATCGCAAGTCGATGCCCGATGCTGATCACGGGCCCCACTGGTGCCGGGAAGACTCGCCTGGCCCGCCGCATCTTTGAACTGAAACGGCGGCGAGAACAGTTGTCCGGCAGCTTTGTGGAAATCAACTGTGCGACTCTGCGAGGTGATCAGGCCATGTCCACCTTGTTTGGACACATAAAAGGGGCCTTCACAGGAGCAACCGTCAATCGGCCGGGCTTGCTGATGTCGGCGGATCGCGGCTTGCTGTTTCTGGATGAGATCGGTGAACTGGGTCTTGATGAACAGGCGATGCTGCTGCGTGCGATTGAGGAAAAACGATTTCTCCCCGTCGGTGCTGACCACGAGGTGCAAAGTGATTTTCAACTCATCGCCGGGACGAATCGCAATCTGCAGGAAGCTGTACAGAAGGGGCGTTTTCGAGAAGACCTGCTGGCTCGAATCAACCTTTGGACTTTCGAACTGCCCGGTCTTGCCGCGCGACGGGAAGATCTGGAACCAAATCTCGACTTTGAACTGCAGAAGATTACGGACGAAACCGGGCACCGAGTCAGTATGAGCCGGGAAGCTCGGTCAGCGTTTTTGAAATGGGCTCAGTCGCCGGACGCGAAGTGGACCGCCAATTTTCGAGATCTGAATGCTGCGGTTGTGCGTATGGCGACTTTGGCAACGGCTGGCAGAATCAGCGAAGCCGACGTCAAGCAGGAGCGCGAGAGACTGAAAAGACTCTGGCAGCCGCAGGAGACAAAGGATCACTCCACAAGCGAGCACGCCCTGGAGCAAGTTTTGTCGACAGAAAAGATTGAGCAACTGGACCTGTTTGATCGCGTTCAGTTAGCGTCCGTTCTGACAGTTTGTCGAGAATGCCGCTCCATGGCAGAGGCAGGTCGTCGACTTTTTGCGATCTCACGACAGGCTCGAACGTCCCACAATGATTCGGATCGTCTGAAGAAATACCTTGCGCGGTTCGGGCTGGGTTGGGACGACATCCATTTTGAACCTGACTCGCCATCTTGATTGCAAACATGAACTCGGCACATCACTATCCAGCGGAATGGCTTCACAATGTGCCGAAAGCCACCCGTTCGGTCAGTTCTTAGATCAAATTTTTGAGCATCAGTCTTCAGGCAAGTTGAAAATGACCGCAGTAAATCCTCCCGAAGTGTCCGTTATCAAGTCTGTAACAGTGATCTCCCCGGGAGCGGATTTTTCGAATCTGTATGAGAGCCTGATTGACCAACTGGGTATGTCGCCGCAGTTTCTGGAAGAGCTGAATCCACCGAAGTTGCTCATCGACATGAAGCATGTAAAGTTTGTCGGATCGGCGTTTCTCGGGCGGATGGTTTTCGTCCACAAGACGCTGTCAGCTCGCGAAGCAGGGCGAGTTGCGATGTGCGGACTGAATTCCTTCTGCCGCGCAGCGTTATCTGTCTCGAGGCTCGACACTGTTCTGGAAGTGTTTCCGACGGTGGAAGATGGCGTCGCTGCGTTTGAAGCGTGAAGCCTCACCAGGCTGCAGGTCGCATCAGGCTTCACGCAGCACCGAAGGAGTTCTCCGCTTGACCTCGACTGCACAATCCTCCGCTGAAAAGTTCTGTCTGGATCTTGCCGACATCCGTCAGGCGGCCGAACGAATTCGCCCCCATGTGCTGATGACGCCCGCTATCGATGCGTGGCACTTGCATCAGGAGCTTGGCTGTCGCCTGAATTTGAAGTGTGAAAACCTGCAGTATGGGTTTGCGTTCAAAGCACGCGGGGCCTGTAACGCTGTCTTTAGCCTGTCTGATGACGATGCGGCAAAGGGTGTTGTCACACATTCATCCGGAAATCACGCCGCAGCACTGGCGCGAGCGGCAGTCCTGCGAGGGATCAAAGCTCATATTGTGATGCCGCATAACTCCGCCCGGGTTAAGCTGGATGCGGTCAGAAGTCTCGGCGTTGAACCGATCCTGTGCGAGCCCGATTCGGCGTCTCGTGAAGCCATTGCGTCTGCGGTTCAACATCAGACCGGGGCGACGATGATTCATCCGTTCAACGACGCCCGAGTCATCGCGGGGCAGGGCACGGCCGCACTGGAGATCCTGCGTCAGGTTCCTGATGTCGACGCTATTGTCGTGCCTGTTGGCGGTGGAGGACTTCTTGCGGGAACGCTAATGACCGTCAAGTCGATTCGTCCGGATGTGCGAGTATTCGCCGCAGAACCTGCATGGGCTGACGACGCTTTTCGCAGTCTCAAGGCGGGAAGTATTCAGCCGGCTTTAAGAACAGACACGATCGCCGATGGTTTAAGAACGCCGCTCGGAACATTGACCTTCCCCATCATTCAACACTTCGTCGACGACGTTCTGTGTGCGGACGAAGCCACGATCATCCGCGCCACGGCCATGCTGGCGCAACGATGTCGCCTGGTCACAGAACCTTCCGGTGCTGTTCCACTGGCGGCGATTCTCCAGCACGGGCACTTGTTTTCGGGAGCGAAGACGGTCGCTCTGATCTCTGGCGGAAATCTTGACGATCTTCGATTGCTGGAAAAGGCAGATTGAGCCGCCGTTTATTCCCGCGATCGCTCGACAAATCGCGAGTCCCAGCGCGCTGACCCGACTGCCATCTGCCGATGAAGTAACGCGAATTGTTCTTGCTGCGTTTCTGCAAGCTTGAGGAAATCCGGGACCATTACTCGCAGTAGAGACTTTGCGCGAAGGAAGACGAGGCCGCTCACGGGGTGAGACGAGTCCATCGGGACGCGATGAGCGCACTTGCGTTTTGGGGGCGATCGAGCGAAAGTGCTTGGCGCAACGTTGCTCCACCCGTCTGTCGTCTTGTCGTTTCGAGGAATTTTATGAGTCAGTCGCCGGGAACTCCCAAAGCGAAACGCAGTCCGATTGTGGCTTTTCTGGATTTGATTGAATGGCTGGGCAACAAGCTGCCCGATCCGGCAGTCCTGTTCGTGGGAGGCATCCTGCTGGTTTGGGTGCTGTCAGCAGTGTGTTCGCCAATGCCGTTTACCGAAACACTGCCAGGACAGAAGGACCCGATCCGCATCGTCAATCTGCTGACGCTGGAGAAGTTTGCCGACTTTCTTGCGAAGATGACCGAGCACTTTGTCGGCTTTCATCCACTGGGCGTGGTGCTGGTGGCGATGTTGGGAGTCGGCGTGGCCGAGCATTCCGGGTTTATCAATGCCGTCCTCAAAACAATGTTGACGTTTACACCGAAAGCATTGCTGACCCCGATGGTGATCTTTGTTGCGATCATCAGTCATACGGCCGCCGATGCTGGATATGTGGTTGTCATTCCGTTGGCCGGTGTGATTTTTTATGCCGTCGGTCGACATCCGTTGGCGGGAATCGCCGCTGCCTTTGCCGGAGTCAGCGGTGGCTTTAGTGCGAACTTTGTCCCGTCGGGAATTGATCCGCTGTTGGCCGGGCTGACAACTTCGGGAGCCCGATTGGTCGACGACGCCTACATCGTGAATCCTCTTTGTAATTGGTACTTCACAGCCTGCTCAAGTCTGTTGATCATGATCATTGGCTGGGGCATTACGGATTATGTTATCGAGCCAAAACTGAAGTCATCGATTGTCGACGGTGACCCGAATGAAATGCCGAAGCTGCCGGAACTTAGTCGCCGCGATCAACTGGGAATGGTGCTGGCACTTTTGTCCGTGGTGATCTGCTTCGGACTTTTGACCTGGTGGGCCTTGATGCCCGAGTCTTCACTGCAGGCCAAGCCGCCGGCCGGAGAAGATTGGGCTCTTTATCAGCGGCTGACCAGTCTCAATAAAGCGGCTCCGGCCCGGCTGATGGGTTCGATCGTGCCGCTGATCTTTATCTTCTTTCTGATTCCTGGCATCGTGCACGGTTTTGTTTCAGGCACGTTTAAGACTCATCGTGATGCGATCAAAGGGATGAGCAAAGCGATGGAGTCGATGGGCTATTATTTGGTGCTGGTCTTTTTTGCAGCACTCTTTATCGCGTCGTTTGGTGAGTCCGGCTTTGGAGCGTTGCTGGCGGTAAAGGGAGCCGGCATTTTGAAGAGCATGAATGCGTCACCGTCCGTCACGATTGCTGGTGTGATCCTGATTTCAACAACCGTCAACCTGCTGATCGGCTCTGCGTCGGCCAAGTGGGCAATGTTGTCGCCGATCTTTGTTCCGATGCTGATGCTTTTAGGAATCTCACCGGAGCTGGCTCAGGCGGCGTATCGCATCGGGGATTCATCCACCAACATTATTACTCCGATGATGCCCTATTTTCCTTTGGTCGTCGTGTTCTGTCAGCGGTACGTCAAGAATACGGGCATCGGTACTGTCACCTCATTGATGCTGCCATACTCCCTGAGCTTTCTGGTGCTCTGGACGGCCTTTCTGTTTCTTTACTGGTCGATCGGAATTCCGCTCGGTATCCAGGGACATTACGAGTACGTTGTTCCAGCACCGGCCGGGGCGATGTGATGGTCGGGGCGTGTTCGGGCATCCTGGAATTGCTGCCGAAGGGACGTGTTGTGCTTGAGTGTTCCGGGACAATTGACTGAAATGCCCGCTGGATGCATCTGTGAGAATGCTCACGGGGCATCTCCTGCCTTAGAATAAGCCCGCCTGAATCAGTTCTCCCACGAACTTCACTGAGTCAATTCGTGTTTCGAGCCACACTTCTCGTGATCAACGGAGCCAATCGCGGCAGCCGGTACGAAATTTCGTCCGCGCTGGATGTCGTGATCGGGCGGAGTGTCGGCTGCAATCTGCGACTGGATGACAGCGAAGTTTCGCGGCATCATGCCAGAATCACTCACAACGGCACTGATTTTGTGCTGAATGATCTCAAGAGTGCCAATGGCACGAAGGTGAACGGGCAACCAGTTGCCGAACGAGTTCTGGCAAACGGCGACAGTCTGCAGTTCGGTTCCAGCGTGATCGCGTTTCAGCTTGCGGAGAGTCATCATCCGCCGGTTATATCTGCTAATCAGATTCGATTTATTGAAGATGGTCGGCCGCTTGATTCATCCGTGTTTGCGCAGACTGTCGGAGTCAACGGTGTTGACGCGATGCCACTCCAGGGGGCTCCCAAGACAGGCCTGGAATTGCTTTACCATGTAGCGGAAGAGCTGGTAACTCCGGTGCATTCGCTGGAAGAACTGCTTCAGCGGATTCTGGACCTGACCATGAACGCGGTCAACGCGGATCGAGGTTGTGTCCTGCTGAAAGATCCAGTCGGTGTTGATTTGACCGCGATTGCATTCTCGCGCGGCAAGAGTCCCACCTCGGATGCTCAGCAAATGCCGGTTTCACGTTCCATCACGGATTACGTGCTGCACCATGGAACGGCCGTCAGGACTTCTGATGCCAGTTTGGACAATCGATTCCAGACGGGGCAGAGCATTGTGACGGCAGGTATTCGCGAAGCCATTTGCGCGCCGATGCGAGGTCGTTCGGATCTGCTGGGAGTTTTCTATCTTGATACAACAACGCCTTATGATCAGGCCATGTCGACCGGCGTACCGATGCGACTTAATGATGAGCATTTGCGGACCGTGATCACGGTGGCTCGACAGGCCGCATTGGCTCTGGAATCGCGACAGTTTCAGGATGCGATGTTGAAGGCCGAGCGCTTTGCCGCAATGGGCCAGACGATTACGGTGCTCAGCCACCACATCAAGAATATTCTGCAGGGAGTTCGTGGCGGAAGTTATCTGATTCGCATGGGGCTGGATAAGGAGCAGACAGATCTGATTCGCCAGGGTTCGGACATTGTTGAACGTAACCAGACGCGAATTTACGATCTGGTGATGGATATGCTGAGCTTCAGTAAGGATCGAGTACCGTCGTTGCAGCTGGCCGACCTGAATAAAGTGATCGGCGAAGTTTCCCAGCTTGCGGCCGCTCGTGCCGCCGAGTGCGGTGTTGCAATTGAGTTTCGCAAGGGCGACGATATTCCAACCTCGTTATTCGACGCGGAAGGAATTCATCGAGCGGTACTCAACATCGTCTCGAACGCCATTGATGCGGTTGATGGGACCGAAAACGGGGCCGTTGTCCTGCAAACTGGTTACGACAAATCGGCTGACATGCTTTTAGTCGCCGTGAGTGACAATGGACCGGGGATCCCCGAAGACCAGCGAAACGCGATTTTCAACGTCTTTGAGTCTTCGAAAGGGGCTCGCGGCACGGGCATCGGTCTGCCGGTCAGTCGAAAAATTCTGCGCGAGCATGGCGGGCGAGTTCGCGTCGAAGGTGGACCGGGGCAGGGAACTCGTTTCGTGCTGAGCTGGCCGCGAGGGAACGTGACGTTGCAGGACATTAGTGATCTGATTCCCCAGGAGGATGCTATTTCGCGTCCGACATCGACTTAACGAGATCGACTGGCCCAGCAGTTCCACGCCTCGTGTTGCAGACTGCTGATAGGCCACATTTCATCAAGCCGAAATGTGGCGATCAAAAACGTGGCGATCAAAATAACTCAACGGATCCAAATCCGTCTGCCGAGGTTGATGACGCCCCTGAGCAGCTGCCGGGGACCGTTCTTTCCGATTCCATCGTAGAACGAGATCGCATCCACGTCCGCCAGTCTTCCAGTCGAGCGTCCACGTCACGCGATGGGACTTGTTCGGTGATCGGGACGGCTCGGTCGTAAATCGCATTCAGAGTTTCGGCGATATGCTCGATCTGCTGATTGACTCGATCCTGAAACTGCAACCCCATGACGGCTTTGGAGATTTCTCGGGAAAGGCTTTCGCTGGTCGATTCTGAAGACTGCAAGGCCTGCACCAACTGCTCATGAAATGCCGCGAGTTCGTTGAGCATTTTCTTCAACAGTTCGCTGGTTGTTGCGGCATGCAGGGCAAGCGATTTTGTTTCGTTGGCAACGACGGAAAACGCGATTCCCTGCTCTCCAGCACGAGCCGCTTCAATCTGACCATTGAGCCCGACCATGCGGGCTTCCCTCGCGATCGTGTCGACCTGGGTCAGAGTCTGTCGAGCAGCCTCCAGGACTTTATTCATGCCCTCCTGGCTTTGAACTCGACATTGAGACAGCTGCACAGAGCTGGCAGCTTGTCGGGCCATTCCCGCGAAACCCGTGCTGACACCCAGCACCGAATTCTGAATGTCGGTGGCCATTTGCTGCAACTGTCCGGAGAGAATCTGAAGGACCTGCACGCCGGCAGCCAGCTCCACATCGCCGGGAATGGAGGCATCGAACTCCGGTCCCTGCAACGCTTTCTCCACGTGAGATTCCAGGCTATGCCCCGGAACAGACCCGGTATAAGAAAGGCGATTGGCCAGTCGGTGAAGAAAAACGGCCATTATTCGACGAACTTGAATCATTTTTTTACTGTTCAGTAGAGTGTTAACTGTACCGTTCGATGATCAATTTGACGCTCCACTGGCGACCAGCGAAGACTGAAGTTGAGCATTCTTGGCCTGACCGGCTTTCAATAATTCGCCGGCGATTCGATCCAGTGGAAGCACCGCGGCTGCAGCGTTCATGGTGATGGCTTCTTTGGGCATTCCAAAGACAACACAAGTGGCCTCATTTTGAGCAATGGTGTAGGCCCCGGAATTTCGCATCGCAAGAAGTCCTTCCGCGCCGTCGCGTCCCATTCCGGTCAGGATTGCACCGACCCCGTTGGTCCCGAGGTATTTGGCACAGGACCGAAACAGAACGTCGACCGATGGCCGGAAGCCCGAGACCTTTTCACCCTCGACGATTCTGACCGAGTAGATGGCTCCGCTGCGCAAGACTTCCAGATGGCGATCCCCCTGTGCAATCAAAGCGTGGCCAGGCAGAATTCGATCGCCGTCTTCTGCTTCTTTAACGCGAATTCGGCAACTGCGATCCAGTCTTTCTGCATAGGATTTTGTGTAACCCGGAGGCATATGGATCACGGCGACCACACCGGGAGCGTCCGGCGGAAGCTTCGTCAGAATATCCGACAACGCTTCTGTTCCGCCGGTCGATGTGCCGATCGCCAGAACCTTATGAGTACTTGTGATCAATGCGTCAGACGCCAATGGCGCTTTGGCGACAGGGACCTGGCTGTTTGCAGATGCCGGGCGATGACGCACTCGAGCCGTTGCAGCCCCTCGGACTTTGCGAGTGAGTTCATCACGGAGTTCCAGCATGCTGTTCGCGACGTCGAGTTTTGGCTTGGTCACGAAATCGAACGCTCCGATTTCCAGAGCTCGAAATGTCGTTTCGCATCCTCGTTCCGTCAGTGATGAAACCATCACGACAGGCATCGGGCGGCTGGCCATCAGTTTCTCAAGAAACGTGAGTCCGTCCATTCGCGGCATTTCGACGTCCAGAGTCAGTACGTCCGGATTCAGCTTCATGATTTTGTCGCGTGCGACGTACGGATCAGCCGCCGTACCAACGACATCGATCGCCGGGTCAGACGACAGAATTTCTGTCAGCAGCTGACGCATGAGTGCTGAATCATCAATAATCAGGACTTTTGTTTTTTCCACGGGATCCCTCATGGCGTGAATTAATTTGCATCAATCATCTAAAACAGGACGACGCGGGATTCATCCGCAGCAGACGAACGCGTTCTCCGTTTCATCTGCGAAACTTCCTGTCCGTAGTTTTCTTCGATCTTCTGAACGGGACGCGAAAAGGCCTGACCGGTGTGCGTCAGAAACTGAATCTGGCGTCCCGTCAATCCACCAACATCTTTGGCGATGACGGGAATTCGGTCCGTCTCGAGAAACTCAAGAGCGAATTTAATATTCTGCTCGCCTATGGTCATTCCGGGATTGTCGGTGACTCGTTTACCCAGCACGTCTCCGCCGCCAAAGACCTTGGCCGTCAGACGTCTTCGGTCGCCGCCAAGTTTCATAATCTCATTGATCAGCAGTTCCATAGCATGGATGCCGTAAGTCGCAGACGATCCGTCAGATATCGTATTCGCCGGAAGCATGAAGTGATTCATACCACCAATGCGGGCTTTCGGATCCCACAGGCAAACCGCAACGCAGGATCCCAGCAGAGTTGTGATTCGAAGTGGTTCATCGCTGGCTTTCACCTCCCCGACGATAATCGCATGGGTCGGAAGTTTGATGTCGCCGGCACTGGCCGACTCTCTGGCCGGAGTGTCACTCGACGCAGCCGGCTTCACGCCAATGTCTGCTCGACGATTATGCGATGGAGTGAGTTTTGAATCCGTCTTCTGTGGCCTGCTTTCTTTCTCTGGCGATACCTCAGTCTTCGAAGCTGTCGGTGGAGCCTTTTTGACTGCAGCCCCGACGCCGGAATTGAGCCTGTACATTGTGGTGCCGAGTGACGTATAGATCTGATCCAGACGCAGGATGGATTCACTGTGCCCGATGAAGAGGTGGCCTCTGGGGACAAGCTGATCGGCAAAACGACTCAGCAAACGATCCTGTGTGGCTTCGTCAAAATAGATCATCACGTTGCGACAGAAAATGATGTCGAAATACGTGTTGATTGGCCACTGTGGTTCGATGAAGTTGATTCGTCGAAAGGTAATCAGTTCCTGGAGTTCAGGGCGGATCTGAACAGGAGCTTCGGGATCTTTCGATGTCTTCAGAAAATGCCGTTTGAGGATTTCTGGAGGAACATCGGAGACTCGATCGGCCGCATAAACACCCTTCTGTGCGTGGTTGAGCACATCGGTATCGACGTCTGACGCCAGAATGCGAACATCCCAGCCATGAAATGAGGTTGGGCCGAAATGATCAACCACCGTCATTGCGAGCGTGTAAGGTTCTTCGCCCGTTGAACACGCTGCACTCCAGATTCGAATTTTGCGTTCACCCGTTTCCCTGGCTTTTTGCTCAAGCATGGGAAATACGGTGGATTTCAAATAGTCGAAATGATGCTGCTCGCGGAAAAAATCAGTCTTGTTCGTAGTCAGAGCATTGATCATCTTCAATCGCTCTTCACCATTCCGATCGTTCTCATTCAGGTATTTGTAGTACTGAGTGAACGAAGTCAGATTGCAGAGTCGGAGACGCTTTGAAAGCCTCGACTCCACGAGCTGCTGCTTGCCGTTGCCAAGCGAGATGCCAGCTTCCTTGTAGATCAGCTCCCGAAAGAGGCTGAACTCTTTCTCGGTGAGCGAAATTGTGGCGTTATCCGACATGGTGAACTGAAATCCAGGGAACGAGGTTTGAGGTTTCTCGAATGCACTGAAGAACACGGATGAGTGCTGATAAAGCCGTGTTTCTGCAGCGACAGCCGTTAATTTTCGACGCGGGGCGGAGCAAGGTCTTTGCCGGCAGCCGGATTCTGATGAATCCGGTTACCGTCAACAGATTCCCCTGGCCGTCTGATCAGGCGGCCAGCGTGTTGCCGAGCAGACGGTCGATATCCAGCAGAGTGATCAGGTTGTCGCTGGATTTCGCCATACCCGTGATAAAGCTGGTATCGATTCCGCAGCCGAGTTCCGGAAGCTGCTCCAATTCGGAGTCTCCGACATTCAGCACGTCGGAAACGGCATCGACAACAAGCCCCATCACCTTGGCACCAACGGTGACAATGATGATCACAGTGAACTGATTGTAAGTAGCCGCTGGCATGCTGAATCGATGACGCAGGTCCACGACGGGCACCACGGTTCCTCGAAGATTCATGACGCCCTTGATGTACGGCGGAACATTTGGAATCTGCGTCAAATGAGCCAGACCTTTGATCTCCTGAACTCGCAGAATATCGATGCCGAACTGTTCTTCAGCCAGCTGGAATGTCAGATACTGGTTACCGCTTTCAGCGATGCCATTCAGGACAGTAGCCGTTTGCTTGGTTGATGACATAAAAATCTCCCCGGGGATTGCAAGGCGGCCCAGGACGAGCCGCTGATTTTTTCTTTGAAACAGAATGCAGAGAACTTGATAATTCTGAACTTCGGCGAAAGCCGGTTAGCCACAGAGCACGAGTGCTCTGTGGCCCGTTGTCATTCGAAGTCGTTAGAACTCGACGTAACCTGCACCGGTCCCTGCCATCTGGCTCAACTTGTTAGTGACTTTTTCAATGTCCGTTTCTACTGGCCGGGCTTTCAATGGCTTCATGCCGTCAGCACGACGCGATGAGGAGTTTGTGCTGCCAGCGTTTTGCTTCTCCAGACGGAACTTGCCGACGAGATCTCGGAGATCCGAAGAATGCCCGAGCAATGACTCGGCTGTCCCGGCCATTTCTTCGGTCTGCGACGCGTTGTTCTGAGTGACTCGGTCCATCTGAGCGACAGCCTTGTTGACCTGTTCGATCCCGGTCAGCTGCTCTTTCGAAGCTGCAGCGATCTCGGCAACGATGTCCGTCACTCGTTTCACAGATCCCACGATCTCTTCCAGCGTCTTGCCAGACTGGTTCACCAGAGCTGTTCCGTTTTCGACCTTGCGGACCGAATCCTGAATCAGCGACTTGATCTCCTTAGCGGCCAAAGCACTACGCTGTGACAGGTTGCGAACTTCTGCAGCCACCACCGCGAAACCTCGCCCTTGTTCGCCGGCTCTTGCCGCTTCGACCGCAGCATTCAAAGCCAGCAGGTTTGTCTGGAACGCGATCTCGTCGATCGTCGTGATGATGTCTGCAATCTTTGTGGACGACTGATTGATCTCACCCATCGCCTTGATTGCATCGGTCAGCACAGCACCACCCTTTTCAGCCACATCACGTGAGCCATTGGCCAGTTGACGTGCCTGTTGAGCATTATCCGTATTCTGTTTAACCGTCGATGTGATCTGCTCAAGACTCGAAGCCGTCTCTTCCAGGCTGGAAGCCTGATGCTGAGCACCCTTCGAGATTTCATTCGAGGCGGACGTCATCTGAGATGCCGCCGAAGCGACAGTCTCGGAGACACTCTGTACGGACAACAGGGCTGTTCGAATTGAAGCAACGGCGACGTCCAATGCCCGGGCAACCTGACCGACCGCATCGTCTCCCAGATCCGGTACTGTCAGATCGAAGTTACCATCGGCAACCGCGTTAACGACGTCCAGAACCTGAGCCACTTTGGCCTTCATTTCTTCGGCAGCTCGAGCATCCTGACGATGACGTTCCGCGATGTCAGACTCCAGCTTCATCTGACGCTGTTTCGCTTCGGTGATATCCGCGGCGTACTTGACGATCTTCTGCAGCTTACCGTTGACGTCGTAGATCGGGTTGTATGAAGCCTGAATCCACACTTCGCGTCCAGCCTTGCCAACTCTTCGATTTGTAGACGCTTGATACTGGCCAGCTTTCAGGCTGTTCCAGAACTGGCGATACTCGTTGCCGGAAACCGTCTCGGAGTCCACGAAGATCGAGTGATGTTTGCCGACCACTTCTTCCCGTGAATATCCAACGGCGTTCAGGAAGTTGTCGTTGACCTTCAGGATGTTGCCATTCAGATCAAACTCGATCGTAGCCTGAGCCTTATCGATGGCTGCCAACTGACCTTCGTAGTCGGCATTGCGAAGCTTTGAGGCTGTAATGTCGGTAGCGTACTTGACGACCTTGAACGGTTTACCATTACCATCAACGATCGGGTTGTACGAAGCCTGAATCCAGACTTCACGACCACCTTTGGCGATGCGTTTGTATTCACCGGCATCATACTTGCCGTCGTTCAGATTCACCCAGAACTGTCGATACTCCGCACTTGTGGTGACCTCCGGAGAAACAAACATGCTGTGGTGCTTGCCCCGAACCTCGTCCATTGTGTAGCCGAGTGCCTTCAGGAAATTATCGTTAGCATGCAGTACAGTACCGTCCATCTGGAACTCGATGACAGCCTGCGATTTGTTGATCGCTTCCAACTGCCCGGTGCTGTCTCGCAGAGCGGTTACATCGCTCCATTCCAGAGAGAAGCCTGTTGGCTTGCCGGTCAGATCTGTCACCGGGGTGACGTGCAACTGGATCTTGGCGTTTCCGACGGTGATATCTGTCTTCAGAGGCAGATTCCGAGGATCCGACAGCAGCTTTCGCTGATGAGACGGAACCTTGTGGAACTTGTCGATGCAGGTCCCAATGATTTTCGACGGATCAAAATCCGGCCAAAGTTTTCGGAAGCTGTCCGCATGGTGAGCAAACAGATTCATCGTGGCTTTGTTCACATACTGCACAATGAAGTTCATGTCGACAACCATGATCGCACTGGCGACGCGATTCAGCAGTTCCTTCTGAGCCTCTTTGCTTTCGGCGTTCTCTGCATTGAGCTCAACCAGCGCGTTAAGCATTGAATTCAATGCAACCTTGCCGCGATTCAGGTCACCTGGAGCATCATCGACCAGAACCTTTGTGTAGTCCTTATTAGCGGCAGCCTCCATCGAATGAATCATCTGCGAAATCGATCCATTCAGCTTCCTGGAAGCGTCGCTCAATTCCGCGCCCATCTGGTCGATTTCATCGCCACCGTGAATTTCCAGCCGCTGAGAGAAATCGCCCGCGGCAAGCGCTTTGGCTAATTGGCGAGTCGCTGCGAGGCGTCGAGTGGCGTTACGGCTGGTAAACCAGATCACGCTTCCGATTGTGCCGCAGACGAAGACGGCCAGAATGTTGGTCCACCACGCAGACGCATTGAGAGTTGCCTGCGCTGAAGCTTCCAGGGTCTTGTTGTATTCTTCCGCCAGCTTGACGACCTTGCCGATGGCCTGATAGTGCTCTTCGTATTTCGTCTTCAACTCGCCTCCGACAATTGTGCGAGCTTCGTCAAACTTTTTCTCGCGGACTAACGGAACCAGCTTCTGTTCCGCAATCTTGTAACACTCTTCCGCAGTGGTGCGAGCGTCGCCCAATAGAGATTCTCGCAACGTGCCTTCTGGAAGCACTTTGCCCCAATGGTCCATTCGCTGCTCAAAGGCAGTCTTGTGAGCATCCAGAACTTCGATGAGTCGATTGGATTCGGCAAGATCTTCAGCGTCTGCGAGTGCGTGAGAAGTCAGGTACGTCTCGATGATGTAGGCCGGTGGTGGCAGGATGTCAGCGACCAGATCCTTGCCGGAAGCAATCTCCGAATAGAGAGGCCCCAGAACGCGAACTTCGTTCAGGGTCTTTCGATTAAACAGGGAGTTCACAAAGATCAGGGTCAGAAGGAAGGCCGTGAGTAAGGACAGTTTTGTTCGAATGCTGAAGTTGCGGATCACGTTCATGGAGGGCACCTTTTTATGTTAGTGGCGAAGGGATGAGGCTTGAAGAAAGACAAAGTCAGGGTGTAAGCGTCGAACAGACGCCGAGGGGTTGATTTGCAGGATCAGGCCAAAGCCAGATCCGAGGTATGCGAAGAAGACGCTGGCGATGAACCATGCCTTGATGCCAGAGCACTGATTCCGTTGATATCCAGAATCAGAGCAACACGACCGTCACCCAGAATCGTCGCTCCGGCAACGCCGGGAACTTTCTGGAAGTTGGCTTCCAGATTCTTGATGACGACCTGTTGCTGACCGAGAAGCTCGTCGACGGCCAGCGAATACTTGCGTCCCTGGTCTTCCACGATCACAAGCAGATTGCTGTCCGTGTTATCATGGCTCTGACGCAGATTCAGAATGCGATCAAGACGCAGCAAAGGTACAATCTCACCGCGGAGCGTGATGACTTCCCCTTTGGAGAGCACCGCCTTAATGTCTCGATCTTTCTGATTGATCGATTCCACCACAGACAGCAGCGGAATGACGTAACTGTCATTGGCCACTCGAACCAGTAGACCATCCAGAATTGCAAGTGTCAGCGGCAGACGGACGATCATCCGGCAGCCCTTGCCCTTTTGTGAGCGAATTGAAATGCTGCCCTGCAGAGCTTCGACGTTTCGACGAACCACATCCATCCCAACGCCGCGTCCGGAGACATCTGTCACCTGTTCAGCCGTTGAGAACCCGGCCTCGAAGATCAGACCGTAGATATCTTCGTCCGACAGATTGTCGTGTTCCGAAACAATTCCGCGTTCAATCGCCTTACGAAGAATCCGGTCTCGATCGAGCCCCTTGCCGTCGTCCTGAATTTCAATAATGAAGTTACCGCCCTGGTGATAAGCCTTCAGGCAGATCGTGCCTTCCGGAGATTTTCCAGCGGCAATTCGCTCTTCCGGAAG
The DNA here is from genome assembly GCA_903921605.1 of uncultured Planctomycetaceae bacterium. The sequence continues at coordinate 23,075 of CAIXQV010000135.1, forward strand.
TTCAATGCCGTGGTCCACGGAATTGCGAACCATGTGCAGCAGCGGATCGCCGATCTGATCGACAACCGTTTTATCGAGCTCCGTTTCTTCCCCTTCTGTTTCCAGATGAATCTGCTTGCCAAGCCGGTGGCTAAGATCTCTTACGATGCGAGTCATCTTCTGGAACGATGCAGCAATCGGCACCATTCGCAAAGAGAGACTCATTTCCTGCAGATCGCGAACGATTTTGCCCAGTTGAACCAGTGCTGCCGATTCCATATCCGGATGGAACCTGGACCAGTCCTGCTCGACCATCGAAGTGCCGATCACCAGCTCACCAATCTGATTGATCATCTTGTCGAGCCGATCGCGATCCACACGCACCGTTTCGCTTGACGTTGAAGCTGGCGCACCTGATGGGCCGGCTCCTGAACTTTTCTTTTCGACTCGTCGGTCGTCACCGGATCGTCGTTCGGTGGCGATGGATTCGGCAGCAGGCTCTGTCACTTCTGTGCCTGCAGTCATCACTAGCGATGGAGCGGCGGCGACAGATTGCGATTCAACGGCTGCCGTCACCGCTGCCGTTTTCGTTTCTGTCCTGGACACGGAGATGGTTGAAGGCTCCGTCGATTTTTCAGCCTGCTGAATTGTTGGCGTGCTATCGTCGTCGACGAACATGAAGACGTCCCGCAGAGCACTCTCCGAGCTCGCTGTCGTCAATCGAATGTTCCAGCTGATGTAACAAATCTCGGCGTCCATCTCCGATAGCGATGGAATCCGGGATACATCCGCCTTCACTTCAAAGGCCGTGCTCAGCTGACGAAGTTCATCGACCAGGAACAGAGGATTCTGGCCGGAATGAAAAAACGACGCCGACGGACAGAATCGAATCTCATACGCTTGTCCGGCTGGAGCAGCGACCACTGTGGAAACGATCGGCTTTGTCTGCGTCGCAGCGGAGACTGACGAATATTGCTGCAATGCTCGAAAGGTGTCTTCCACCTGCGGCGGAGGAGCGATGTTGTTTTTCTCAGCCTGAATCAGCCCGGATAAGACGTCTGTGGACTTCAGCAACAGCTCGCATAGATCAATCGTGGGAAGAATCTCGCCTTCACGCATCCGATCGAGGAGGTTCTCCAGAACATGCGTAAACCGAGCGACCTCATCCATCCCAAATGTAGCACTTGCCCCCTTGATGCTGTGGGCTGCTCGAAAGATTGTGTTCAGCACTTCAGTGTCGCCGCCGGAGGTTTCCAGTGCCAGCAGTCCGGCTTCCATGTTCTCAAGATGTTCACCCGCTTCTTCATAGAATGCGGCTCGAAAACGATTCAGGTCAATTTGCATGATCGGACTTCCGGGGGAGAAAAGTCACGACGAACGAATCGTCGGTTGTGCATAATCGTTAACCGCTCAGCGCGCAACGGGAGCGCAGAGCAAACACGGGGCGATAAAAATGGGCCGTCGGTCTAGTGAACGACTTTGGCCACAACCTGCAGGAGTTGTTCAGGATTGAATGGCTTAACCAGCCAGCCAGTGGCACCGGCGGACTTGCCTTCCTGCTTCTTGGCGTCCGTCGATTCTGTTGTGAGCATCAGGATGGGTGTGAACTTAAAGTTCGGAAGCTTCCGGAGTTCTTTGATCATCGAGATTCCGTCCATCACGGGCATGTTCAGGTCGGTGACGACAAGATTGACGCTCTTGCCATTCACTTTGCCGAGCGCATCCTTGCCGTCGGATCCTTCAATCACGGAAAACCCCGCCTGCTGCAAAGTGAATGCAACCATTTGACGCATCGAGGTGGAGTCATCAACGACGAGAGCCATCTTTGACATGACGAATAACACTCCTGCAGAATCAAAGTAGTAGAGAAAACACAAGGTTCGGGAAACGATGGGCCATGAACCGGCACCATGCGTACGTAGCCGGATTCGTGAGAATTCTGAGCAGTTTCTGAACTCTCACGAGCTCAGCTACGGTCTTCTTACGGGGTCTTAGAACAATTCGATACTTCCAAAATCTGATGCCGGGGCCGACTGATGCGTTTGCGAATCCTGTCCGATGACTTGACGCTCCGAGCTCATCGTGCTGCGAGAATTCAGCCACGCTCGCCAGTCGGCGGATCGTGAGCTCGCTTTCCCCGCACATGCAACATCCTGAAACGGAGACAAGTTTTCTTTCAGAGCCTGCAACGCTTCGACAACATGATCCAGTCGCTGGTTGACTCGATCCTGAAACTGCAGGGCCATAATGGATTTCGTGATATCACGCGAAACACTTTCACTCAGCGACTCTGTTCGATGCAATGACGTTGTCAGTCCGTGATGCATGATTCCCAGCTGATCAAGGAGATTGGTTACTTTGATCTGACTGGCGTGTGCTACCTCAGCGTCGATGGAGATTCGTTCCTGAAGCTCTGTCGAAACCCTATTGAGAGAACGATTCAGCTGTTCGACCTGCCTGCGGATTGAAGCACTCGTTTCCGCGGCATGGACGCCCAGATTCTTTGTTTCGTTGGCAACGACGTTGAACGCTGCCCCGTGACTTCCAGCCCGTGCAGCTTCCAGGCGACCGTTCAAGCCGACGATTCTCGCTTCTTCAGCGATCGTTTCGACCTGACGGAGGCTGGCGTTGACTTCGCCAAGGACCTGTTCAAGCTTCTGAATTCGCTGAGAGAGCTGCCGCGATGAGTCGGTTGATTCCTGAACTGCGGACAGCAAACCACCTAAAACGCTGCGAATTTCGTGAATTGTATCGTCGGTGTTGAGACCACTGTCGGACGTTAATCCGCTTTGAGCCGTCTCGACGGTTTCGCGAACACGCGCCGCCATGCCTCCAAAGCCGGTGCTGATCTCCAGAACAGAATGCTGCAAATCTTCTGCAGTCTCGTGAACATGCCTGGCCAGAGAATCAAGAATTGGCAGCATCGCCGCCACTTCGGCGGGATCCGCTTTGCGAGCGAGTCGAGGACGTTCCTGATTGGAATGTGTTCGGCGTGGGGAAGAGAAGGCAGAGTCGGCAGCCTCTTCACCAGCAGCGTCTGTTCTGACATGTTCCGAACCATTCTCCCGCCGGATCAACAGCGATGAAATGCTGGAGGTCAGTTTTTTGGTCAAAGTGTTCATGGTAGCCCGAGAGTTCGGAGAGAAGGGAACCGGAATGCAGCATTCAGCGAAATGATTCAGGCGGCCTGATTTGCGAACGCTGATGCAAGGCCGGCAATTTCCAGCCAATGAGTAACGCAGTCGGCACCATCTCCGATGCGATAGGTCACGCGAGTCGCCGCTTGTTTTCCGGCGGACAGGAGGATTTGCATTCCCGAAACGTCAAAGGCAGTGACGTTACAGAAGTGAAACACGACTTCCGGAAACTTCTCGCAGACCGACAGCACATGTTGATGCAGGGCCTGGGCATTCACCACATTCAGATCACCGCTGAGGCGAAGACAACAACCCGAATGCGACGGGGACTCTTCAAGTACCAGTTCGATCTCGCTCATTTGCGCACCCCTGAACTTCAATCGCACAGAATTTCATTTCACAAGTTCTTGCTGAGCGTCAGGTTGCTGATCTTGTTGTGACTAACGGACTCTTCTGATCGGAGCGATCCGGCAAAGCTTGCTGACAAATGTTAATGTACAGCGGACTTCTGCATCTGATTGGGAAGAGCGTGCTCTCTGTAGAAGATGATCCTGCTGAGACTAGCAAAAAAGACCATTGGGTGAACAATCCATGAGAACCTACCCGCCCTGAACCGGCCATCAGTATGCAATGCTGGCATACCCGCATCGTTCCTCGGCGCTGACCTTTTCACTCAATGACACTGTGTCATTCTGTCACAGAAGTGAGACAATCTGTCACGTACGAAACCAGCCCGTAGCCAACATCAAAAGACCATCGCGCGACAGCACGAAATTCGTGTCCTGTGGACCGTGAAAAACTTGCGTTCGATCTTTATCAAGATTTCAAATGCATGCGAGAAGCGCGATGACGCCTTCCGGCATTGGCTGCCTGAAGAGATAAGGCACACCATAGAAGCAGCTGTTGAAATGGCCCGAGGCTCCAGCAGTGCTGCGCGTCGCGTTTTACTTCTCAGCAAGGAAGCCCGAAGTTCGGCGGTCTGGTGCAGTCCTGCGCACTGGATTGCGTTGTGCAAATCGAAAGTCACTCAGTCGACCTGACGATGAATCTTCGGAATCAACTCCGGTCTTAGCTGAATTTCAGCGGGGTAGGATGAATGTGGCAAGCACAACTCGTAGAAGCAGATCTCAAGATCGCTCAATAGCCGCTCCACATCAATTCCGCCCAGTGATGGAGCAAAGCTGCTCATATAGCCGCGAGCTGAAATGCTCATGCGACGTGCGCCGCCAAGATTTCCTTCTTCAAAATGAAACAGAGCAACAGCCGTCTGAATCAAGCCCTGAAAGAATGGCTTCTCCGGACAGGTCAGTTCGCTCCAGAAATCTTCAAGCACGTCATGACAGGCAAAGTACTCGCCCGCATTAAACAGACGAATGCCTTCGTCGATGCGAGGATCAGAAAAGTCGCAAGCGGCCATAGTGTTGTTGCCCGCAATCACACAGACTATTGAGGGTTTGGCATTGGCGGGCCCGACGCTAGGATCACCTCAGTCAGCCACTCTCTCAGGCGATCGCGAGTCGGCGATGGTCGCAGAATCCATTGATCAGAATGGTTGCGAAATCCGGTCGATGCGAAGATGACATTCTTCACTTCAAACGATACCAGATGCTTCTGCGTCTCCTCGATCTGATCTCGTTCACCGCAAATAAACTGCGGTCTTCCCTGCAGTCTTTGCAGACGCATCTCAGCCGCCGCTGAATCACTGTCGGGATAAGGCCAGCGACGCACTCCGTCGTAATGACTGCACGGAACAAATGCTCGCCACAGACGAGAAGTCTCGTCATCAAACAGTCCCAGATAATTGCATGCGATCGCGCCGCGAGAAAACCCGGAAAGAATCACTCGGTCTGAATCGCCACCGAAGTTTGCACAAACATCCGCCACGGCCGCTCGACAGAATCTCAGCGTTGGCTGTGGATCATAGCCTGGCGCATCGCCCCACCATGTCAGGGCAAGATCGCTGCCATCGTCATTGAGATACGGCAGACAGATCCAGATAAATCCCGTGCCAGCCGACATCCCGTAACCCAGATTGCAGTCTTCAGGCCGGCCGCTGCATTCATCTCCCAACGCATCTCGGTAGCCGCCGTTGCCTGCATACTCAACGATCACCGGATACGATTGACCGGGCTGCCAGTCGGATGGCAGGTAAAGCGAGTAATACACGTTCGAATCGTACTGCGGCAGATTGCGACGAACACGTTGACCGGCCGCGGGCTCTGCATTCATCATCTGTGGGACCTGCAGGTCTGCCGCCACCGTTCGATAGTCCGGCCAGTGTTCAACCTGCCCGAGAACAGCACTCGGCGCAAGCAGAACGCAGATCACAGACGCACGAAACATAGTCATCAGGAAGCTCCTGTTACCCGATGAGCCACAACAATGGCACCACGGCCCGCGACTTTTGCAAAGATGATCACTCGAGGCGGCTCTGAACCTGTTGGAAGCTGCCGTCGGACGACATCAGCTTCTATCGAAATGCGGCGACATTTGACTTCGTAGTGCTGCGATGGACTCTTGCGAAGATAGTGTTTTAGTTCTTTCACGCTGTTGGAAAGAACAGCCTCAATCCTGAACGCTGTGACAAACGCGGTAGAAGGAATCTGATCGGAAGTCAGATATTCTTCTTCCGCATCCAAACGCAGTAGATTGTTCCGTTCCGCCATCACATCCAGGAGCCCCGAGCGCACAATCGCCGGATCCGGATCGAACAAATAAGCGCCCGGCGTGGGAGTCGTATTGGTCCAGGCTGACAGCGGATCCTCACTCAACGATTCTCCGGCGGGAAGTACGGTCGCTCGAAACGTGTGCGGGCCGGACATGGAGCCAAACCAGACCGTGGCTTCGCGGCATTCTCCGTGAAGACTTATCAGCTCGATTTCGCATCCGGGAAACTTCTGCAAGAAGTTGCTGGCGGGACCAATCTTGATGCCGCCACCAGCCGCCGTGCGAGTCAACTTCTGCATCCATTCCAGATTCGGCTGATACAACTCAAGACGTTTCGTAGGCCGATCACTGCCTGCTCGCCGATCCGGATCGACATGCACAATCTTGTCGGCCCATAAATCACCCGATACATCCTGACAGCGAGATTCCATGCGACCGGCATGTCCCCACACGTCAGCGTTCCATGTGGTTCGCAGACACATCGAAGGCTCATTATCGACTGCCACCACATTCGTATGAGCCGCGATGTTTCCGGCATCGACTCCGACACCGCAACACAAATCGAAGACCTGACTGGCCCCGGAGAAACGCTGGGCCTTGTGTCGAGCAACTTCCCAGGCCGTTGATTGTTCCAGACCGACTCGCGTGAGCCACAAGTTTTCCGCTTGAGGCAGCGAACCCATGGCCTTCGTTCTGGCTTCATGCAGCGACAACGCGGCACGGACCAGTTCCTGATCGAAGTTTTCTCGAAGCTTTCGCTGGCCGGAGAGTTCTGCGGCCGAACAATCGGAGATCATCGTGAAGATCTCTGGTGTCGCCCTCAGTCGCAGCAGAAGTTCCGTCTCTGCGTCAGCCTGATCAAGATTGCAATGAACCATCAGCTCGATTTCTTTTTCATGCGAACGATTCCGTCCCAATCTGCAGGCGACTTGCGATCATGCTGCGTAATCAACATGGACAGGTAATCCTGAGCCCTGTCCTCGGCCGGCA
>CAIXQV010000136.1 GCA_903921605.1 uncultured Planctomycetaceae bacterium
CTGGCGACGATCTTCCACAGCATGGGACTGAAGCTGGATTCACACCTGCCAGGTCCCGCCGGCCGACCATTCCCGCTGGTTGACTTTGGATACCGCGAAATTCACGAGCTGTTTTAAGTGAATGGTGTGGCTGCGTTTGCTCGCACGAAATTGTCGCACCCTACGAATCGCAGCGTTCCCGTAGGGTGTGACAAGTGAGCCTTGGCGAGCGCGGGCTCACTGGCTGCATCTCTCATTGATTCAAGCCGGAGGCTATTACGGGACTGTTCCTGAGAGGGATCAGAACACCCCGTAGAAGCCATGCTTCACAAACTCAATTTGTTCGCCGTTGGCTCGGTAGTCGACTCCAACATCGTACAGCAGATGATCCAGTTCGTGATGACGCTCTTCAACGAACCGAATGTAGCCGTCGGGATACTGCTGCCAGTTCAAAAAGAACAACAGTTGATCGATGTTAACGCCTGAGAAATAGATCGTGTCGCAAGTTCGTTTGTTCGCCAGACAGATCGTGTGACAATCTCGCAATTCCGGTCGGTACAGATCATCCAAAGACACTCGCCAGGTGTCGCAATAAACTGAGCATTCCAGTTTGTCGACAATCTCTTTCTGCTGCTTTTGTGCATCGAAGAAGAAGTAAAAATTCTCCAACTGACGGCCGCCCGCGGAGAACTCATACGCAATCCCGGATGAAACCTGACTGCCTGGGTTGCCGATATACAGATGGACGACATCCAGCACGCCATTCTGCTGGGCAGCTTGCTCCGTAAGATCGAATGAGAACATAAAATACGGCAGCCGTGGATCAGCGGTTTCAGGAAATCTCAGCAGCCCCTCAGTCGCTTCTTCGAGTCGTTCGATGGAAACAAGTCGACCTTGCCGCTCGTAGTCGTAGATGTATATCTCGAGCGCCCATTGACCGTCGATTCTTTTGATCCCGTAGACGCTGCGGAAATCACCGATGCCTCGCTGGATGGCTTGAAGAATCTTTGTCACCCACGCCGCATGAGGCATCTCATTGACGGCTTTGAACAACAGAACGCTGGGGCGGAGCTTTCCATTTCCCGATGCTGGCGGCTCATACGGCCAATGGCAATAGTTCAACCAGGGATCGCCGCTCTTCATCCGCTCAATCAACAGTTCTCGGAGAGGCTTGTCCATCTCGTGGATCTCCTGAGAATCGAATAACGAATGAACATCAATGCAGGTCCTTCTTACCGAAAGGACGTTCGGGCCGCTCAAGCGAGAACTGCTCAGATTGTGGTGATCACGCCGAACACAAGAGCGACATTACGCAGCGGCGAGCAGTGCGAGTTCTTCGGCGTTAACGGCGACGATGGCAATTCCAAACTTGTCGGCGATCGCAGCAACCTCTTCTGGATTGATGATGATTGTCATACCGGCTTCAATGGCCAGCACCTTGCCGCCCGACTCGTGCATCGTCTTGATAGTGTCTGCACCGACAGTGGGCACATCGAATCGCATATCCTGTTTTGGTTTGGCGACTTTCACAACCGTGAAGCCACCGCGTCGGCACAATTCCCCCGCACGACGAATGCAGCGATCGGTCCCTTCAATTGCTTCCACTGCGATTACAGCGGTGTCATTGATCACGACAGTCTGGCCAATATCCAGTCGGCCCATTTCACGAGCCATCTCCCAGCCGAAGCGAATATCTTTCCACTGAGCGGCGTTGGGGCGGCGGCTGGTCAGAAATCCATGTTTCACAAGAAGCTCCGGGCAGTATTTCAGGGCGGAATCAAAGACCAGATTATCGCGCTCAAACTCACGAATCACCGCCAACAGCAGCGTGTCGTCTTTCTTGTTCTCGCGAGCATAGCGAACCCACATATGGATGGTCCGCCAGTCCGGCATCAAGCGAAGCCAGCGGAACGGATGAAAGAGAACGGTCTTCTCAATCTTTCCCGCCATAATGATTCGCTGAACCCCGGCTTTTTTGAACAGCCGAATCGCTTTCCCAAAACGCGCGAGCGGAGCGAATCGAAATTCATCGCAGGCGTCATAGAGCTCATCCGAAGCCATACCAGCCACGCCAAGCCCATAGACATAGTGACCAGCATTGCGAGCGGCACGAGCAAACCGAATGGGAAACTCTCCCGCTCCGGCAAGAAGACCCAGCCTCATCGGAGGCATCGCTTCCACCTCGGAAATCGAATCGAGCCCCGCTACTGCCGGTCTCACGAACGGCAGTATGTCAGGATTGGAATCTGAATTGACCGGCGTAGACATGTGAACTGACTGTGGTGATTTGTTACGGAGGATGGCATAGTGCGCCCGTCCTCAGATGAAAAGTATTACTCTGCGTAACGTCCAATTCTTTATGCAGGCGAAACGCGTTGGGCGGGTCTGATATTCAGTCGTTCAACTCAATTCAGCCAGCTAACAAGAAGCTGAATCCGCAACTGAAACCACTAAACTCCCAACAAAAACAAAGTGATTTACGCGGCTGCGGAGTCCCTAATGTCTGGTTTTGCAACTTGTTCTGGTCGAGATCCGGAAGCGGGATCCTGCAGTCGAAGGCGAAGCCCTTCCAGTTCTTTCTCCATTTTCTTGACGGTATCTCGGATCTCCGGAAGGCGCCGAAGAGCCATCAATTGGCGAGTCGTCTCAGCCACCGGACCAGCAGGCGAACCGAGATAAGTCTGCCCGCCAGGCATGTCACGATGAACCCCGGCTTTGGCTCCAATGATCGCACCGTCACCAAGATGCACGTGGTCGGCAATACCAACCTGCCCCGCGCAGACGACAAAATCGCCTGTGGTCACAGAGCCCGCTAAACCGACCTGACCTACCAACAGATTGTGTCGCCCAACCTGGCAGTTGTGAGCAATCATCACCTGATTATCGATGCGAGTGCCGGAGCCAATTACCGTCTCACCAATCTTCGCTCGATCGATGGTGGTTCCAGCTCCGATTTCCACGTTATCACAAATTCGCACTGTCCCATAATGTGGCAATCGCTCATGACCACCGTTCACAAAGCGATAGCCAAAGCCGTCGGCACCAATCACGCAGGCCGCATGAATGGTGACGTGATTTCCAATGATAATATCGTGGTACAACACCGTATTCGCGTGAAGCGTTACATTGTCGCCAACAACTGAGCCATCGCCGACGACAACACCGGATTGAATTTCACAACTGTGACCAATGACCACATCGCGACCAATGACCGCCATCGGATGAATATTCGTGTTGGCACCAATCTGAGCCGTTGCGTCGACCACTGCGTGCGGGGAAACTCCGATCCGCGGCCGTGCTCTCAGGGGACGCAGGATTCCGGCGATCGACAGCAGCGCTGTCTCAGCTTCCGGGACCAACAGAAATGTTCGATCCTTGTAAGCGGATAGCTCATCCTTAACCGCCAGCGGTGCGACGATGACTTTACACTTCGAATGCTTTACTCGCGGGAGATTCTTTGCATCGCCAACGAAGCTTATGTCGCTCTCCAATGCTCGATCGACAACATCAACTCCCGTGATGGAGCGAAGGGGATCACCGAGCACTACTGCGTCAAGAATTTCGGCGATCTCACCTGCTGTTAACGATCTTCGCGCGGTTCCACCGTTCATCCTGCCCTCCCTGTGCTCATCTGAGTGCCGAATTTCACTGTTCAGCTTCACCCGACCATCATAGCGCAGGCGCGGAGATCACCGCAATAGGAAGCTTTTGCCACGGATCGCAACAAGGCCCCAAACAAATCATCCCCCAGAGGATTAGCGACGAAAACCCGCACATTCGGCCGCTCTGCCCGACAACTCAACGGCCATCAATATGACTGCTTCCGGTTCCAGTTTTCCCCGAAGCGACGATTGAGAATCGTACTGCCCAGCAGAGGAACGGCGTCTCCGGCAACCGCGTCCAGCCTCTCCCCCTTCCTCAGCTCTTTCTCCAGCAACTGAACCTGAGTATGTTTCAAACACGCCCGCACCCGATAGGAACGTGTTCACAAGTACAGATACCAGCCACTTTTCCTGTGCCGCAACCTCCAATTCCAGCCACCATCGCAAGAGCCCGTAAAGCACATTCCGCGACGCGTTGAACGGAGGGATATTCCGACGCACAGATGGCGGAGAATTCGTTAGGTAGGGTTGTATGGACTTGTTCGCGCTCCGAGTCTCAAAACTCAGGACAAATCCGTGGCGTTTGTTTCTGGCGGGTTTATACATTCACCCTGGGGAAACTGGTCTCCCTGAAGTTTCAAAGGAACGTTTCCGTTGTCATCAGTACACAACGTGGTACGATTCCGATGGAGTCTCCCTTCCAGCATTGAGAATTGTCAGCGACGTCGGTCCTGTAATGCGTGAGATCCTACGGAGTGGCTTTCGCGACACGGCAGGTTCGGTATTCGTGGGAGGCTTCCGTGGTGATTCAATCTGTCTCTACTGTCCACTGCAGAATTCCGCCCTTGCAAGCCGAATGACATACGGTCGATGCCGCAGATTAAATCCAAAGAGGCTCTCAAGTCATTTCTCCTGACTTCGCGATTGCTGTCCCCAGCGGACTGGAATTCCGCCGCGGGCCAGATTTCTGACTCCGCTTCTGTCGACGCCATTCTGCAGACTCTTGAGCGACGACAACTGTTAACGCCCTTTCAGAGCGGTCGAATTCAAAAGGGCGAAACCGAAGGTCTGGTCCTCGGCCGATACAAGCTTTTGTATCGCAATGCGTCCGGCAGCTTTGCACGCGTTTTCCGCGCTGCGTCGACGGACGACAACAGCATCGTGGCTCTGAAACTACTCCGTGAACGATGGGTCGATGATCCTCGAACGGTGGCCAGTTTCGAACGAGAAGCTCGTATCTGCCAGAAGTTTATTCATCCCAATATCGTGTCGATTCTGGACATCGGCAACGAGGGACGTTTCCACTACTTCACAATGGAGTTCATTGAAGGCGGAAATCTCCGCGACTTCATGAACATCCGCAAGACCCTGTCGCCGCTGGAGGCGACTCGGTGCATCTACCAGATCTGCCAGGGTCTGGAGTACGCCTTGAAGATGGGGGCTTCTCATCGCGACTTGAAACTCACCAACGTTCTGATGAGCAGTACCGGAGTCGCCAAGCTGGTGGACTTTGGTCTCGCTGGCGCAGAAAACGCGACTCAGGCTGGCACCAGCGATGACGTCCAGCGCGCGTTGGAGTATTCGACTCTGGAACGCGGCACCAACGCACCTCGAAATGATCCTCGCAGCGATATCTTCTTTGCTGGCTCGATCTACTATGAACTGCTCTGTGGCGAAGGTCCGTGGTCGCGGACTATCGATCGAGAAGAAAAACTGCAGTTGAATCGCTACTCGAACGTGCGGCCGCTCAAGCAGGTGCTGCCAGGACTTCCAGAAAGCATCTATCGAATTCTGAAGACGATGATGGAGCTGAATCCATCATCGCGGTACCAGTCCTATGTCGAGGTCAACAAAGATCTCCGCGCCTTGCTGACTGAACTGGGCGAGCCGACCGGGGACACCGTTAATAAGAACTCCGCATCTTCAGGTGGTGCAGGTTCCAAATCGGGATCATCCTCAGGTGGAAAGTCGGCCAAGAAGTCTTTCAATCTGATGGTTGTTGAACCGGGACGAAAGCGAGAAAAAAAGCTTAAGCAATACTTCGAACAGTATTCGTTCGCGTTGAACTTCGTAGAAGAAGCTTCGGTCGCGTTCGAGAAGCTGAAGGGCAAAACGCCGCCTGATGGGTTGTTGTTCATGGCGGATGTTGATGCCGCGCCGGTTCTGGAACTTTATTCCAAAGTTCAGGCGTACGCTCGCACATTAAAAGTGCCTTGCGTGGCCGTATTCGCTGCAGAAGAGGCCGACGCAGTCAAGAAACAGATCTACTCGACGAAGTTCGGCGCGACGATGTTTCAGCCGACATCGCCGCGTGACCTTCGTCAGCACTTTGCCGAAATCGCCGGTTTTGATTGCGGTCCCGTAGCGCCGGCCGAACCACCAAAACGAAAAGAGGCGCCAACGGCCAAAACTGGTCCGGCAAGTAAGTCTCCAAAAGTTCCGGAACCGGCAGCCGATTCAGATATCGTTATTGATGATTCAGACATTGAAGTCAGCTCGAAGCCCGCCGCGCCACTGAAGCCATCAGCTGACAAGCCGAAGTCCGGTTCGAAGGAATCGAAATCAGAGAAGCCTTCCGGGCCGCAGTCCCCGCCACCAGAATCGACTCCTGTTTCTGCCGGAGCGAGTTCTGAGGCCACTGCGGCGAAGGCTCCAGCTCCTCAACTTAATGCGGCCCAGAAAGCGGCGGCAATCCGTGCTGCTCAACGAGCCGCCGAACGGGAAGCAATCGAAAAAGCGGCTGCAGAAAAAGCAGCCGCCGAGCGTGCCATTATTGAAAAGGCGGAACGAGAAGCTCGGGAGAAAGCAGCTCGCGAACAGGCCGAACTCGATCGCATCGCCGCTGAAAAAGCGGCTGTTGAAGAGGCGGCTCGGAAGAAAGTCGAAGAAGAAGAGCGAGTGGCCCGCGAGAAAGTCGAAGCCGCACGTAAAGCCGCCGAAGAAGCCGAGCGAAAGAAAGCAGAAGAAGAGCGAATCGCCCGCGAAAAAGCAGAAGCGAAACGATTGGCTGTAGAAGAGGCTGTTCGCAAAAAGGCAGAAGACGAACGCATCGCGAAAGAGAAAGCGGAAGCTGAGCGTCTGGCGGCCGAAGAAGCGGCTCGTAAGAAAGTCGAAGACGAACGTCTCGCTAAGGAAAAGGCCGAGGCGGAACGAATCGCCGCCGAAGAAGCCGCTCGCAACAAGGCGGAAGCTGAACGTCTGGCGGCCGAAGAAGCGGCTCGCAAGAAAGTCGAAGAAGAACGTCTCGCCAAAGAAAAAGCTGAGGCTGAAAGAATCGCGGCCGAAGAAGCGGCTCGCAAGAAGGCCGAAGAAGAACGCATCGCCGCTGAAAAAGCAGAAGCTGAACGTCTGGCAGCGGAAGAGGCGGCTCGCAAGAAAGCCGAAGAAGATCGCATCGCGGCGGAGAAAGCGGAAGCCGAACGTCTGGCGGCGGAAGAGGCGGCCCTTAAGAAGGCCGAAGAAGAACGCATTGCCGCGGAGAAGGCAGAAGCCGAACGCCTGGCAGCCGAAGAGGCGGCTCGTAAGCAGGCTGAAGAAGAACGCATTGCCGCTGAGAAGGCGGAAGCTGAACGTCTGGCGGCCGAAGAGGCAGCTCGAAAGAAGGCCGAAGAAGAACGCAGCGCCGCTGAGAAGGCGGAAGCCGAACGTCTGGCGGCCGAAGAAGTGGCTCGTAAGAAAGCCGAAGAAGAACGCATCGCCGCGGAGAAGGCAGAAGCTGAACGTCTGGCGGCCCAAGAAGCAGCTCGAAAGAAGGCTGAAGAAGAACGTATCGCCGCTGAGAAAGCAGAAGCCGAACGTCTGGCGACCGAAGAAGCAGCTCGTAAGAAGGCTGAAGAAGAACGCATTGCCGCGGAGAAGGCAGAAGCCGAACGCCTGGCAGCCGAAGAGGCGGCTCGCAAGAAAGCTGAAGAAGAACGTATCGCCGCGGAGAAGGCAGAAGCTGAACGCCTGGCAGCCGAAGAAGCGGCTCGCAAGAAAGCCGAAGAAGAACGCATCGCCGCTGAGAAAGCAGAAGCCGAACGTCTGGCGGCGGAAGAGGCGGCTCGTAAGAAGGCCGAAGAAGAACGCATCGCCCGAGAGAAAGCAGAAGCCGAACTACGGGCTGCGGAAGAAGCGGCTCGAAAGGCTGAAGAAGACCGCATCGCGAAGCTAAGGGCGGAGGAAGATCGTCGCATTGCGGAAGAAGCCGCGCGAATCAAGGCCGAAGAGGAACGCATCGCCGCTGAGCGTGTCGCTGCGGCTGAACGAGCAAAGGCTGAAATCGAACTTGCCGAAAAGGCGATGGCTGAAAAATTCGCAGCGGCTCGTCGAGCACTCGAAGAGCAACAAGCGGCGGCTTTGGCTGCTGCCGAGAAAGCTCAACTGGAACGATTGGCTGCTGAAAAGCTGGCCGCAGAGAAACTCGCTGCAGAACGAGCGATCGCGGATCGAGAACGCGCGGAACGAGACGCGGCCGAGAAACTTACTGCGGTTGAGCGGGCTCAGCAGGAAGTGGAAGCGGCTGCTCGTGAATTGACAGCGCGTATCGCGGCGGCTGAACGAGTCGCCAACGGGCTCGAACCGGAAATCAAGGTCACGGAAGCGTCAGAAGAGGATCAACTGCTGGCGGAGATCGAAGCCGAAGAAAAGGCGAAAGCCGCCGCGCGAGCACAAGCCGAAGAAGATCAGATTCTGGCCGAGCTGGAAGCAGAGGAAAAAGCCAAGGCGGAAACTCGTGCGTTGGAGAAATCCGCTGCGACGCCAGCACCAGCGACTTTGGTTCAGGTCGCAACTCCTGCTGACGCTGTCGATCAGATTAAGAAAAAACCAGAAGCTGCCGAGCCTTCAACGATCGACATTAAAGGCGGCGTTGAAGAGAAACCTGATTCCGCACCGCAGCCTCAAGCTGCTCAGCAAAACCAAAACTCATCGTCCAAAGCGGATAAAAAGGGTGGAAAGAAGAAAGGCTCGAAGGGCGACAACGCTCCGGAGACGCCAGCTAAAGTGCAGTCACCACCGCCGGCCGCTCAGAAGCCTGCAGCGCCACAGCCCACGGCCTCACAGCCTCAGCCCGTAAAGGCTGAAGTTTCAAAGTCTGAAGCGACAGTGCAACCGGCCACAAAGCCGCAGACGGTAAAAGCCGATGCTCCCGCGACAAAAGCTGAGCCGAAAGCAAAAGAGACTGTTGCCGAGAAGACTTCGAGCAAAGAGAAAAGCACCTCGCCCGAGTCGCCATCAACTCCCGCAGCAAAGTCCTCCGCAGGCAAGCTGATTGTTGTCGGCGGAGTTATCGTGGCGGTCGTAGGCGCCGTCGTGTGGTTCGCGTTGTTTCAGTAGCGTGCCCTGACGTTCAGTCAACTCTGGTGCGATGCCAGCTTCGTCGATCGCATCATTCTGTCCCCCGTCATTTTGTCACAGCCCTCAGTCTCTCATCACGCCCGACAGGCGACCGTTGCCCGACATTCAAAAGCAAGTCTGGCTCGCACACGATTTCCCTCCTCGTTGACCAAGAAAAAAACACTGTCGTCGGTTATCGTTCATCAACTATGAGGCGGCCAGTTGACAGCCTCGTCCATCCGAACAACTTGACCGGGTAGTTCTTACACACATGAGCCTTCCACGACACTCCACCGGAATCCCACGACTCGACCAGGCCCTGGGCGGCGGAATCATCCCCGGCACTCTGACGGTCGTCATGGGAGCGACAGGAATCGGGAAGACTCAATTGGGAGTCAGCTACGCTCATGCCGGGATCGCTCAGGAAGGTCAGTCCGGAATTCTGTTCGACCTGACTACTCGCGGCGATTCGCA
>CAIXQV010000137.1 GCA_903921605.1 uncultured Planctomycetaceae bacterium
AGACTTCAGCCCGGGCACTTGACCCAGCAGATCACGCAGCTCATCCGACCATGCTGACGCGCTGTTCTTTTGAAGGCCATGAAGACTCAGGCCTGTCACTTCACCAGTCGATGACTCATCAACAACAGCCTTGAATTTTCCCCGCAGCGTTTTTATCAGACTTTCGCCGCTGCTCTGGCCATCACTCATCTTTGTTTCGGAGTCTGGCAGGTGATAAGTGCCTGCGTAATCTGAAGCATTCTTCTTCTCGACGATTCGGACAGCGGAGGCGTCGAACATGATTTCGTCGCCGTTAAAGAGATCCGTCTCTTTGCCATCCATAACGCCGGAGACGACTCGCCACCGTCCCGTCAGACTATCTGGCACGTCTGTCTGGCCAGCCATCGGAATCAGCGTCAGAAGTCGAACCCCACTGTTGGCAGTCGACTCCATGGTTTCCGGACGGTCTTTGCCGGGCATTGGCAACAGTAATCGCAGTTCTTTTCCGTTGCGTTGATACTGACCACGAATCAGGGCAGTGCCACTGAACTTCAGATTCAGGAATCGAACCTCTGTCGCCTCTGCAACGACTGCAGTTTCTGTCTCCTGAGCGGCCTGTAGTACCGAAGGCTGGCCGAGACACAGACTCAGTAAAAAGAGACCGAAGAGATTACGTCTGTTTGGTTTTAACGAAATCAACATCAACTATCTCCGACGCTTCAACACTGCAGCAGATCTAAGAATTACTGAAGAAACACTTACTGGACAGAAGTCGCATTTCCGGACGCGGTATCCATTTCCACTTCGGTTTCGCTGTCGGGCAATTCGATCTGGACCGCAACCACCGAAGCTTCCACGGGCTGGAAATGAGTTGCAGCATGCTCTCTGCGAAACAGATGACTATAGCCACGAACAGTGACCGACTTCCCTGTCAGACCTTTTAGCAGAGGAAGCAGACTGTCTTTCGCAAGTGGACGACCGGCGTCTGTCGTCACGTTGAGGCCGAGTCTTTTATCTTCCTGAATTCGGACCACCGCACCTCCAATGATGGCCGTCTGAGCTTCTTCATCCACCGACTCAACTCGACCCGCCAGCAGGCATTCCTCGGCGTTGATGATGCAGAGTGTGGCAACCGGAGGAGTTGCATCCGAGCTCTCTGTTGCGTCGGCCTGCTCGGCTGACTGTGCAACGGACGATGTTTCCGGCTCGCGAAAATCCAGTCGAACCGGGAAACCGGAATTGTAGTCGGACGGCAGAAACGAACGTTGGCTGAAGTCCGAGCCTGGCGTTTCAGTGCCCGCAAGAAGAGCTCGGAACGATGTCGCGGCGTTCAGAGGAAACACCAGAGTATCGCTGGCGATCTGAGTCGAGACTCCGTTGACGCTGATCAATCCGGTCTGAGACTCGATCGACTGGATTGGGCCATACACCAGGCTCATGCCTTGTACTGGCAGTTCTGCCAGTACCGCGGGCTTGACCACCGTGCGCGGTGATCCAATGGCCATAGAGCCGGCACCACATTTAACTTTCACAAAGGCGGGCATTGATTCCACACCGGTCAGCTGAGCCACAAATGTGCCGGACTTTCCATCGGCTGCGGGTACAACCTTACCGAAGCCAAGGTTCCGATCGGTAATCGCATCAAAGACCTGCACTTCAAAATTCAGGCATTCTGCTGCCGTCGTACCAAAAACCCGGAGCACACCGTGGTGATGATCTCCTGCTGCTGCATGAACCTGCACGATACCAGTCTCATGGGTCATCGGTCGGAAGCGATCAATCTGCAGCAGAGTTGCAAAGAAGACGTCATCCACAAAATAACCTCGGGCCGTCGCAGGCAGGCCCGGACACGATGGCATTTCCTCCATCGAAAGTTCATTTCCTACGGCATCCAGAATCTGCATCGGAAAACGCAGGTCCGGATTTTCGACGATTGAAACATTGTTGATTCGCAGTTGACCAGAAGAGTCGACCGCAAGCTTGCCACCGATCAGATGATCGGCCAGATCGACTCGGAGATTATCCGCGACTCTTTCACCGTCCGCTGTGTAGCCACCAGCGCTTGTGACCATTGCCGAAGTCTGCTTCGGATAAGGCATCAGAACTCGCTGCCCCTGATGCATTGTCGAGTCAGTCAGTTCCTTCAGATTTCTTCCGATGACGCCGGTGGTGCCTTCCACGTTCAGAGCATTGGGCACCAGCATTGTGGCTCCTACCGCCGACAGCTGCTGGCCCCACGGCCGAACTTCCAGTATTGGACCTCGGATCTTCCAGCGTTCATCGGAGACAATGGCGCCGGCTTCATACAGCGGATCCATAAAGCGATTGCCGGCGAATTTAAGAATCGCCACCTTCAGAGTTTTAGGCGGCAGTGTCGAAGCAATCGCAGACCACCGACTCGTGCGATCATTGCCAAATGTCATGATCCCTGCATGCTGCGAGCGGTCAGAATCCACAACCGGGTCGAGATCGTAAACGCCCATTTCACGTCGAAGCAGATTGATCTCATCCCAGTCTCCACACAGGAAGTCCCATTGTGGCAGAGATTTTTCTTCTTCCGGATCTCCCGACTTGTAGTTCGCTGCAAAGGCCTTAAGAACTTCGGGCTTGTCGAAATCAGCATCCAGTGAAATCGAAAGGAAGCGAACGTCCTTGCCAAGTGTACCGGCCAGAAGCTTGCGGAGCTCAACGATCCCTTCGTTCGTTGGCGCACAGATTCCTGAGCAGCGTGTGTAGAAAAATGTGATGATGACAATCTGATCTTTCACCAGGTCATCATAGAAACGAACTCGAGAACCGTTTTCTGTTTTGAGTTCAATATTGGTGAAGCGGTCACTGAAGCGTCCGGTGTCTCTGTGATTCTTTTTCGGCCCGGAAACGCCCGGCATCTTCGGCTGGTCAACGTAACGGGACTCGTCGAGAACCCATTCTGATGATCCAATCACATACGGCCGACCTGGATAAGCAAACCGATTCTCCGGATCCACGGCATAGACTCTCGCCTTGATTTCTTCGGGCGTCAGCTTTGTCATGCGGCTTTCACCCGCAGGAATCGCATCCTCTGCGGTGTCTGTTGCGGAATTCTTCGATCCCGCAGCACTCGTCGCCGCGCCGGCGGAAAGAGTCAGTGCACAGACTTCTTTGGGATTCAGAGGTTGGCCCGTGATGGGGCAAATCACCGGTGGGTTTGTTGCTGATGCCTGCTGTAGCCCGCCTGTTGATTCCAACGCCGTTGGCGACTTGTGGGACGTCAGATGCGTTGAGATCAGGTAAATGGAGTGACATGACATCAGCACCATCGCAAGGATTGCCAGTCGCTTCATTATAATTGCTCGCCCAGAATTCCCCGGTTACCTGATCGCCAGAATACGTACTTAAACATACGTGAAGATCCGAAAGCCGTCATAGATTCCTGGCCCTGCGGGCTGTTTTAGGGGGCCTCGCGGGAGGTTTCCTGAGGAGGACTTCCCCGCCAGGTAATCAACTCAGTGTGCAAAGAGGCGATACGTCAGACCGGAATTCCTCAGTCTGGAAACTGCGTACGGCTTGGGGGAATACAAGCAGAGGGTAGCAATCCTGCGGATGGGCATGTCTCGCTTCAAGAGACACTGTCCAGTATTAGCCAGCTCTGCAATGTCGCGCCGCGTTATCCCGCCACGGGTTGTGAATACGAGCGGAAAACAGACCGCGACGAACAATTGTCCTTCGAGAAATGAATTGAGCTGCATAGAAACCCAGAGACTTGAGCCTGTCAGGCTCAATCGCAACATCGCCGACGTCAATCAATGGCCACTCACTTTCCGCATGAGCAGCGACACGCACTTCATTTCGCGGAGAGCCCAGTAAAAAAGCCTGACAGAGAATAGCTCTCTGTCAGGCTTTCAGGGTTCGACACAGTTCAATGACTGATGACGTGACCGCAGACTATGGGAACAGGTTCTGAGTCTGTTGGGGAGCCTGTGTGGGTACCAGTCTTGTATCCAGATTGAACATCATTCGCATGTCTTCATGTTCAACGGTATGGCAGTGGCAGACAAAGCCACCGATCCATGTTGAGAGCTTCACAAGGACTTCGATTTCATCTCCCGATCCCAGGATCACCGTATCCTGCTTGAATTGATCGCGAGGGGCCGGGGGCCGGCCATTGATCCGCTGCACCATCTGCGTCGTACTGTGCACATGGATCGGATGCCACCAGCCACCACCGTTATTACGGAGGATCCAGCGTTCTACTGTTCCAAGCGTTGGGGTCAGGTTTCCGACGTTGGTGTCATAAAAGACGTCGTTGACCTTCCATGCTCCATTACTGCGATGCCAGGAGATAATCTGTGTCTTCACAACCTCTTCGGCCAGGAAAGGTTTATGGGGACGCAGTACGGTATCCAGAGTGATCGCCAGGTCCGGGCGGCCGCCATGAACAGGTTCATCCGAAATGGTAAACTTGATCAGACGCTCGCCGGCTTCTCCGTCCTTCAGGATTGTGCCCTTATCTCGCAACAGACTGATGTCGGCAGTGCCACGCGGCCCACGACCGTCGATCTGCGGTAGAATATTCTCCAGATAGACTTCACGAATTCCACGAGCTGCCAAAGCACCGAAGTCGACAATCAGGTCGCAGCGTGTCGCGGAACTCTGAAGGGTAAAGTCCTGCACAATTGGTTTTGGATACAGGGACGAGTCCAGACCAATCATCCAGAACGGCTGTGCCATTTTGTGATCTTCGGTCCGCAGCTGCAGGGCCCAGACGCGTGCATTGCCGGCTCCCAGAATGTTGAATCGATACTTGCGTTTCTCCACTGTGCATCGTGGGTTGGCAATTCCATTCACTGTCATCACGTCACCCATCTGCCCGTCGTGGCTCAGAGTGTCATAGAAGATGGTGCCGTCCGCGTTGAAGACTTTATCCCCAAGGGCCAGCAGCTGATGATACTTATTGAAGTCAGTCTCCGGGCCGCCACGTTTGGCAGGATCAAAATCCAGAGACTGTGCGACACCTGCGGCATCCTCACCAACTCTTGGATAGACACTGGGCAGGATATTCTTCCGCATGAGCTCTTCAGAGATATTGTCTGACAGGTGATAGAAGCCCGCCAACCCGGAATAAACTGCCGGGCCGGTTTCATCCATTCCATGGTCGTGATACCACAACTGGTCCCCGGTGTCGGTATCATCAAACGCGTCGCCGGCCAGACCACCAAGGGGGCCCAGGACGCGTTGAACTCGAGCTGGATTGCCGTCGGCTTCTGTCGGCCATCCACCGGGCGGATCGTCGCCTTTCGGAGCAGGGCCGGGTTTGGACTGATAGATGGGAATTCCCAGAGCGGCAGCCGCAGTCATGTAGTCTTCCCCGGTCTCCCCTGTACGTTTCAGAATCTCCAGGTTGCGATCATGAACACGCGGAGGAATGTTGGGGTAGTAGTAGTCTCGAGCTTCGCCAGGTTTCACTGTGAAATGAGGCGATCCGTCGGAATGCGAAGGAGAGTGTCCACCGTGCAAATGTATCGATCGATCGTGAGGCAGCGTGTTGAGATTGCGAACCACAAAGGGTTCTTGAAGCCGCGCGAAGAACGTAGGGCCCGGCACACTGCCATTATATCCCCATAACGGCGTCTTAATTCCGACACCCAGAACGTCGGCTTCCACGGCATTGATGGTCAAATCAAAAAACTGCGTGGGATGAAGGTCCCAGTCCGCTGGATGTTGCCAATACTCTGGCGCGATTCCGTGCTTGACCTGTCCAACTCCAATCTGTCCCCACGCGTCCGGGCTGTAGTTGCGGCGTAATTCTTCGGTGTTCAGAGGAACGCTGCTGACTGCTGTGGGCCGCATAACGGCCAACGCGGGAATTTCACGTACAAACTTGGGAAACTCAATTGCTGTTCCACCATTCCGCAGCGCGGGATGCATGACGGCAGAGTCTGTCGCTGTGGAGGGAATCGGAAAATCGGCGACCTGGCGACCGTTCGCGGGTGTGGCTGGACCTGATGTGCCCGCCCAAACACCATCGGTATGTTCCGCGATATGATCGAAGTGACCAATCACCCACACGGCTCTGACAATTTCCTGCGACGCTTTTTCCTGTGCACTGGTAATGGGAGGAGTCGGATCAGATGCAACCGAAGGAGTTAATGGGTTCGTTGGTAAGTTCAGGAAGTTCGAGAACTTGCCTCGCGCCTGACGGGATATAAAACCGGCAACATCTGCACTCGCCACAGCTGTCGTTCCGCCCGTTGTTCCGCCCGTTGTTGAAGCTGTCGTTGAGGGCAGTTGAGCCATCAGCGATTGGACCACTTCTGCTGAACCAGGCGCTGTACCGTTAGAGCCAAACAGAGTCCCGTGTACCGTGTCCCGTTCCTGCTTCTGCTGAGATTCAAGATTCCGACGATCGTTCTCCTGGCGAGCGAGAGCGGTCTTGAACTCCGTCAACACTTTGTCACGCTGTGTTGAATTCAGGTCCGGCGCCTGGACTCGCTTTTGCAGGTCTGCAATCTCTTCCTGATGCAGTTCCTGAAGATCTTTCCATTCTTTCAGCTGGATCTTCTGCAGTTCCGTCGCCACGGCCTGCTTCTCGGCCGTCGTCGCGATCCGAACAGTCGTTGGGGGTGTCATCGTACCTGAAGCAGCATTCGCCGTTGGTTTCGGCAGGTTGCCCATAACAGTTTCGGCGATCACGATCCCGGATCGCTTCAAGCGGAGGATTTTTCCAGCCAGTGATTTGGCTGTTGCGTCATCGAACTTTGCAGAGACGCGTGTCCCTGGACCACCGGTTCCTTCAACAACAAACGTGAACCCGGATTTGAGTTCTGTTTCTTTTCCCTTGTCATCGACCGAAACCACCGTCATGCCGGTGGTTCGTTTGTCATCAAATCCAAACGACGACGACACCAAACACACTAACAAAGCCCATGTCAAAAGCTGCCGCAGCAACTTCCGACTCCACATCGTAGTTCTCATCGTAATGCTCCACAAAAAAATCAGAAAGCAGAGCCCATTTCAAAAGCTGCTTCGGTCGCGGAATTCGTAAGAACTCCGTGCGTTTCCAGAGGTCTCACGACTTCTGCAACAGCTTTTGAAACCGACTCCTAAAATGCTCGCACGTGTATTCACAACACTGCTCGCGCGACGCCAATTTACTGTGGCAAGATGCAACATCGTCCAAGTGGTTTTGAGTGACCGGCTCGAAATAGGGAGAGCGGAGTGCGGGCGTATTAAAGATTTCAGTTCCACCTGCCGTGCGCGGCAGCGGACAAGAAAGTTGATGACAAAGAGAAAGTTTTTGGCGGTCATCAAAACGGACGGCTCAACGCCTTCCACCGAAATTCATCAAATGAATCAAACGGCTCAGACTTTCTGTTTGATTCGGATCGGGCCTTCAACGGCGATTGCTGGCAGGCTAGTCTCTGATGAAAGACAACGAAGTCCGATGTGATTTCTCGGAACAACATCACCGCGGAATGTTCTGATCCTGCACGAGTGTTGTCCGGACCTGGAACGCCGATGCTGGGTTAACGAGCAGGCCTACAATGAAAAAGCTCGGGCAGAGCAAGCTCCGCCCGAGCATCGTGGGTTATCGTCCAGTTCAATCCAGAGCCTGGTTAGATGGTATGGAAACAGGTTCTGAGTCTGCTGTGGAGCTTCTGTCGGCAGAAGTCTTGGGTCCATGTTAAACATCATTCGCATGTCTTCATGTTCCAGGTTGTGACAATGCATTACAAAGCTTCCAATCCATGTTCGGAACTTCATAAACATCTCGACTTCGTCACCGGACCCCAGAATCGCACAGTCCTGTTTAAACTGGTCTCTCAGGGAAGGCGCCTTGCCATTGAGGGCTTGCCACTGGTGAGCTTCCAGGTGAATGTGGACCGGATGCCACCAGCCACCGCCGTTATTTCGGATAATCCAACGTTCGGCACTGCCAACCGTTGGAGTCACATTACCAACGTTGGTGTCATAGAACACGTCGTTGATTTTCCAGGCACCCTGCTGGCGGTGGAAGGAGATCACGCGAGTCTTCACCACTTCTTCCGGCAGAATCCTGCGATGTGGTCGCAGTTCCGTATCCATTGTGATCGCAAGGTCCGGCTTGCCACCATGGACTGGTTCATCAGTGATGATGAACTTCATGATCTGTTCGCCAGCCTCGCCATCTTTCAGGATTGTGCCATTCGCTAACAGTTGGCTGACATCAGCCGTCCCGCGAGGTCCACGGCCGTCGATCTGGGGCAGGATATTTTCCAGATACACTTCACGAATCCCACGATCGGCCAGATCCTTGAAGTCAACGATGATGTCGATGCGTTTGGCTGGCATCTGCAACGCGTAGTCCTGCATGATTGGCTTGGGATACAACCACGAATCGTAGCCAATTTGCATGAATGGCTGAGCCATTCGATGGTCGGCCGTTCGCAACTGCATCGCAAATGCACGAGCATTGCTGTGAACCAGGATCGAGAAGCGGTACTTGCGTTTTTCAACGGTGAACTTTGGATTTGCAATACCGTTGACAACCATAACGTCACCCATCTGGCCGTCGTGGCTGAGGGTGTCGTAGAACAGAGTTCCATCGGGATTGAAGACCTTGTCGCCAATACAAAGGTGTGTGAAGTAGCTGTTGTAGTCGGTTTCCGGACCACCACGCTTGGCCACATCAAAGTCCAGTGCCTGAGCAACACCACTGGCGTCGGCACCGATCTTAGGATACACGGATGGAATGATATTTTTCCGCATCAGCTCTTCGGCGATATGGTCAGTGGAAAAGTAAACACCAGCCAGACCGGAGTAAGCTGCCGGGCCAGTTTCATCCATACCATGGTCGTGATACCACTGGGTGTCAGAAGACTCGGTGTGATCAAACTCATCA
>CAIXQV010000138.1 GCA_903921605.1 uncultured Planctomycetaceae bacterium
AGAAGACCGCAGAGCCAGCGACTCTCCCCGGTCAGAATCATCTGGCGAATCGGATCACTAGTGGAGTTCTCTGATTCAGTCCCTTCGAAAAGTCCTCCCAGAGTTTCTCGCTGCATGCCCTCTGCAAGAACAGTCAATGTTTCCACGAAGCGTTCGGCAGAGATGCGATGCCCTTCGCGAAGCAGGATTTCCGCCAGCACAATGGTTTCCCACGGCCCCGGAACGCCAGTCGACTCTATCAGCCAGTTAGCCAGAATCTCTTCGTAAGGCGATTCTTCGCGTGCCTTCTTGTTCTTACGTCGACTTCGTTGCGAAGAACGTTCTGTCATCTCATCAAGAGCCGCGGCGAGTTCACGTTCACGACCAGCCAGCTCGATGGAACTTTCCGACCACAACGCCAACAGAGCTCTTTCACTCAGTTGCTTGCGAATACGCTTAAGCGGCCGAGATAGTTCTTGAAGGAATACCGACTGAAACGCTTCCACATTATCAGCCGTGATCGCTTTTCGCAGATCGGCCGACATCTTGCGGCTGGTCGAAAAGGCTCGCAATGCTTTTCTGGACTTTGATGTACTTGTCACCATGATCGAAACCCATTCGGCAGAACTGCCGCTGAAATTGTCGATCCTCCGTGATGATTATTTATTCATTGCCGAAGCGAGAACGCCTCAGCGGCTGCGGGAGACTCCAGAATCTTCTCCGCCTGCCTTCTTCTTTTAGCGGAAACCTGCAGGCGTCGGCATATTCACCTTCACACGCAGCCCTGTTCGCTAAACACGAAATTATTCCACGTTAATGATCTCGCCACACCACTAAATCGTTGTCGAAGAAAATCCTCCATCCACAACGATATTTTGACCGGTCACAAACGACGAAGCCTTATGCGACGCCAACCAGACCACAGCTCCAGCCAGTTCGTGGCTTTCGCCGAAACGAGCCATTGGAGTATGTCCAATAATCTGGCCGCCTCGTTCGGTGTACGAACCATCCTCTTTGAACAGGAGTGCTCGATTCTGATCGGCCGGGAAAAAGCCCGGACTGATCGCGTTGACTCGAACACCACGAGTCGCCCATTCGCGTGCCAGGAACTTGGTCAAATTGATCACCGCCGCCTTGGCCGCAGAATACGCAACGACGCGGGACAGTGGAATCATACCGGCCATGGAGGCGATGTTAATGATGCTGCCCTTTTTCTGAGCCAGCATTGTTTCGCCGAAAACCTGGCTTGGCAACAAGGCACCACCAACCAGATTCAGATCGAAGACGCCATTCCAGCCGTCGCGCGACAGTTTGCAGAAGTCGCTGCCCGGTGGCAATGTTGCATCGGGGCGATTTCCACCAGCAGCGGCGATCAGAATGGTGACCGAGCCAAGCTTGCTGATGATTTCATCTCGGCAATCCGTCAGTGATTTTGCATCCAGAGCATCCGCGGAATGAAACGACGCGACTCCGCCAGCGGCTTCAATCTCCCGAACTCGGGCTTGTCCACGATCTGCATTTCGTCCCACTACAGCAACTTTAGCCCCGGCTGCTGCCAGCGAGGAGGCCATGCCGCCACCGAGCACTCCAGTGCCACCAAGTACGACCGCGGTTTCGCCCGTGAGATCAAAGAGAGTTGAAGTCATGAGGTGATATTTCGAACAAAGATTTCAGGTGTTGTCTGATAAACAAGTGCCGGAGTACGCCCCGTCGTTTAACGGCAAGCCGCAGGCGTCGGTGTCGCTCAATCGCAGTCGCCTACGGCTTGCCGTTAAACGATTGCTGTTCTGCAAAAGAATCAGCACCTCTGCCGCAGTTTAGCAGACTCAGCCGCCAGTTCGAGCCTTCTGGAGTGCCATAAGCTGAGCCTTCAACTGGTCATCCGAGGGCACAGTGCCTTCCTTCTGCCGATTTCGGAACTGCATCTCCAGATCGCTGATAAGAGGCTGAACCTTCGCTAGTGGCCCCGGGGCCACTCGATCCGTAAACATGATGCCTTCGATATGGTCGTATTCGTGCTGGACAACGCGAGCATCCAACTCTTCCAGATCCATCTCAAACTGCTGGCCGGACAGGTCAAATGCGTCAATGACAACGCGAGTTGCTCGCGTCACCGGGGCGTAGATTTCAGGAAGACTGAGACAACCTTCCTGATCCTCTTCGCTGCCGTTGCGACGACTGATCTGAGGATTGATGAACACCATCTCATCTTCTTTGCAGTCTTTGTCGCCCGACGGATTGATCACAAACATGCGATAAGGCAGAGCCACCTGATTCGCGGCCAGACCGATTCCGCGAGCCGCGTACATCAGGTCAAACATCTGCTGAACCATATCCTCCAGCTCGGCGTCGATCTTCGTCAGTTCGCGCGACTTCCAGCGTAATGCAGGATGAGGGTAATGAACGATTTCCAGCTTGGCCATGACGATCGGCTTCAGAGGGCTTAAGGGGCTTGTTTTTCAGATGGACGCACAGTGCGTATCTTACAAGAAATGGAGGACGCTCCAATGTCGCCGGATTCGTGAGATACTGTCTTCCGGCCGAAAAACGCGGACCATATCAGCAGATTGGCGAAACGCGACGGTTCGAGTCACCAGTTTCCTGGCAATTGTCCTGCATATTTTGGCTACGTGCCTATTTCAACGCCCAGCCCCGGTTTCCCGCATCATCCGCATGATGATCTCGTCAAATCGATACGTCGACGGCGTCTGAGTGCAGCCCAGATTGTAGGTGTGGCAATAGTCGCGTACCGCCGACTGATGCTCGGCAAACAGCTTCTTGTAAGTCCGCAGACTGCTTTCCGTAACGGTCACCTTCCGCACGGACTCGGTTTCGACATCGACAAGTTCCGCATCACCCAGCAACGCCGGATCAGCCTCGGCCGGATCATGCAACTGCAACACGTGAGCATCGAAGCGGCGATAACGAAACTGATCTAATCCTCGCTGAAACCCGTTTTCGTCGAACAGGTCACTGACCACGATGGCCAGGCCCGTTCTGGCTCCTCGGTGAATTAAGCCCTGAACGGCTTTGTCCAGATTCGTCCCCTGACCGGTTGTTGGCAGATCCTCCAGAAACTTCATAATCGGCAGGATGCGAGCTTTCCCGCGAGTGACCGGAAGTTCCGCGATGACGCCATCCGCATAAGCCACGATCGCTATTCGATCCAGATCCGCCAACGCGATGTAAGCCAATGCCGCCACCAGGTGTCGAGCCAGATCGAATTTGGATGGATCGCCAAACGCCATGCTGCGAGAACAATCCAGCATCAGATAAACATGCAGATCCTGCTCTTCCTGAAACCGTTTCAGCAGCAGGTCGCCGTGCCGCGCGTAAATGTTCCAGTCAAGATATCGCAGGTCGTCGCCGTTGTTGTATTCACGGTGATCTGAAAACTCTATCCCCGACCCCATCTGCGTCGTACGTCGCTGCGCAAGCAACTGACCGCGAAACACCCGCTTCGAAATAATCGAAAGGTATTCCAGACGAGTCAGAAAGTCGGGAGGAAACAACATTTAACGAGATCCGCAGGACACTCGAAGAATTCAAACGTTGGTCAGAGCATCTTCTTTGACGTCGGCCATGAGCTTTCTGATCACATCGTCAGTGCTGATGCCTTCTGCCTGACCTTCGAAGTTCAGAATCAAGCGATGCCTTAGAACAGGCAGTGCCATCGTTCGCAGATCTTCGCGAGCAACATGGTATCGATTGTCCAGGATTGCTCGAATCTTGGCTCCCAGGATCAACGCCTGCAGACCGCGAGGACTGGCTCCGTAGCGAACGTATTTCTTCGCGGCCGCAGAGGCCAGTTCATGATCGGGATGAGTCGCCACAACCAGGGCAATTCCATAGCGTCGCACGTCAGCGGCGATCGGGATCAGCCGAGAGAGCTGAGACATCTGCAGAATTCGCTCACCGGTGAGCACGGCGTTAGCATGGGGCTTGAAGTTCTCTGTGGTGCGATCGAGAATTGTTTCCAGATCGGAAACCTTCGGATATTTCACCAGCAGCTTCACAAAGAACCGGTCCAACTGCGCTTCGGGCAGAGGATACGTGCCTTCCATTTCCAGCGGATTCTGAGTCGCCATGACAAAGAACGGTTCTGACAGGCGATGCGTTACTCCGGCGACCGTCACGGAATGTTCCTGCATCGCTTCCAGCAAGGCGGACTGCGTCTTCGGTGTCGCGCGATTGATTTCGTCGGCGAGCAGCACGTTGGCGAACAACGGGCCCTTCTGGAACTCAAAGACCTTTCGGCCGTCAGCGGTTTCGGCAATGACCTGAGTTCCCACAAGGTCGGCAGGCATCAGGTCGGGCGTGAACTGAATGCGGTGGAAATCCAGATGCAGAGCATCCGCCAGAGTTCTGACGGTCAGTGTTTTGCCCAGCCCGGGCACACCTTCCAGCAGCACGTGGCCACCGGCGATCAACGAGATCAGCGTATCGTCCAGAATCTCTGTCTGCCCCACGATGACGCGGGAAATCTCCGACCGCAGCTTGTGGAAGTCTTTGCGAAAGTCATCCAGTTGCTGTTTCAACTGGTCATCAGTGCTCATATCAAAACCTGTCAGTGGATGAATCTCAGAAGCGGGCCGGCTTTGGTGAGAGAGTCTTATCGTGGCTTCGCCGAGAATCAAAACTATAACTGAAATGACTGCAAAAACGGCCCGTGAACCTGAAGTAGACCGAAAAAAGGCGGCCGAGAGAATCAAGATGGGTGGATTTCTTTTGTTTCCCACAGTGCAAGGTTTTGGTCCCGGAAGATCCCTTTCCCTGTCGTTTTAACGACATGAATCTCGCGGCCCGGGCCAACGGCCGCGGGTAAGGTCAATTTTTCCGGGACGGCTAATCATGGCCGAGTCGGGTCCGGCATGCTGAACGCCGGGCCCGAAAGTTCCATCAAACAGCGTTCGCCCAAGCTGGTGATTTACAATCTTGTTGACCGACAAGTTCGGAAATTCATCATCTCGTAAACTGGGTCGATCCGCGTCACAATTTCGTGCCAAAAATCAAAGGTCGGCAATTGGCTCAGCGGCGACAAGTTGTTGCGTTAGTTCACGAGGCAGGCCGGGTTGAAGTCTCAGTTGCCCCACATCAAACAACGTGTGCAACACCGTGGATATCAGATTAGGAATGCGAACAGGGCTTGAGGCCGCTTCGCCGGCATCACGAGTCGACTGGCCCACAACTTGTCCCATTTTCAATCCGCCGCCAGTGATCAACAGCGGTGCCAGCCCGCCCCAGTGATCTCGCCCGCCACGGTCATTGATTCGCGGCGTCCGGCCCATCTCACCACACGCCACCAACATAATGCGATCGTCCAACCCGCGCTGATAAAGGTCTTCGATGAAGGCCGAAAGGGCATGGTCCAGTGGCCCTCCCATGTAACGCATGCCTTCTTCCACGCCCGCATTATTTGCATCCGCATGCATGTCCCAGACAAAGTTTGTCGTCACCGTAACAAACCCACAGCCCGCTTCGCAAAGCCGGCGTGCCAGCAACAACAGCTTGCCCAGACTCTGAACATTGTCGACATAATTCTTATGGTTGTTCCAGCGGCGATGGATGTCGTCCGGACGCAGTAACGAAGCCGTGTCGTAGCGTGCGATCGTCTCTGGATGCTCCTTGGACAAATCAAAGGCCTCCGCAACTCCACCTACAATGGTGTCGAAGGCCTGTTGCTGAATTCGATCCAGCCCAGTGAGGACTCCTGATTGATCCATCGAACGGCGAATCAGATCCAGCCGCTTTAACAAATGACGCCGATCATCCAGTCGATGGCGATCAAACTGCAGTCGCATGTTCTCCTGAGCTTCACCTTGCGCGCCCGGAACGAACGGACGGTAACCATTGCCCAGAATTCCTGCCGAGGTAAAGTCGCCGAAATTTGTAACGGCTGGCTGAGCACTCTCGACGACCGCTTTCGGAAACAATGCGACATTGGTCGGTATTCCGCTACCCGGCCGATTCGTTCCCGCCACTCGCGCATACAAAGAGCCAAGATTGGCATTCAGCGTGTCGCGTCCAACGATCGGCTTGATGTCATGATTGCCATCGCCGGTAACAAAGGAACGAACAACGGAAAACTTGTCCGCCAGCGCAGACAGTTTCGGGAAGCTGCCTCCAAATGTGATCCCCGGAATCTTCGTTTGCACTTCACCGGTCGCACTTTGAATTCCCACCGGCGCTGTCATCTTCGGGTCAAATGTTTCCGTCTGGCTGGGCCCGCCATGCAGAAACAGAAAAATGACGGCCTTGTCTTTCAACACGGAAGTGCCGGAATCAGCGTGGGCTTTCCCATGCAGCAAATCGGTTAATTGCAAACCACCCAGCCCCAATGCCCCGGCCTGCAGGAATTCTCGACGTCGTGAACGAGTATCACGGTCCCAGAAACTGAGCATGGCGGTAAACTCGATATGCGGGGCGGGGTTGATCAGTGGGCGGTGCACGACAGTCTGGCAAATTGCCATCGTCGGCGAAAGTAGACTGTCCTCTTCAATGACGGCTGACACACTCGAACGTCATACAATCTGGAGTCCGTTGTTTGTTTAGGCCACAAGCCGCAAGCAGAACGATAACTGCAGGAACGCCGCGTTAATGGTTCGAGCAACTTCCGCAACCGCCACCGCCCGAAGCCTGCACAACCCCTTCCGCAGCGACGGGTTGAACATGCACAATTCCCAAACCGGCCGCAGCCGCCAGTAACGCCATGCGAGTCGTCTCGGCGCCGCGATCATTCAGCACGTACAGAATCAACCGACTGTCCAGAGTCATCTCGAGGTCAATCAGCTCCAGTTGCAGTTTCCATTTTCCGCATCGTTCAATCCAACCCGGAAACGCTGCTTCCGTCGTTTGTTCATTCTTCTCCGCGGTCGACAGATCAGTGTCTGTGGCGATGCGAATGACTTCGCCGGTCATCCCCTCAGGAGTTTCCGGCTTGC
>CAIXQV010000139.1 GCA_903921605.1 uncultured Planctomycetaceae bacterium
CAGAGGTCCTCCAAGGTGCTTCTGACAGAAGAATCCGCTCGTTCGAAGACTTCCCGTCCCCGGAATGGAGGGTACCAACACATTGGATCGTCCGGGTTGACGACGAAGATGCTCTTCCGTATCGGGACGCACCTAACGCTTCCTTTGTAGACGTTTCTGGCGATCTCTATGCCAGTCTGAGGAAGTCCGTAACTGATCATTTCGCTGAGTGATGAGCCCAACAAGATGAGCTAATAAGACACTGCTCTCAACGAATTCGCACGGTCGTACCACCCTTCATCCTCAGGCCCTCTCATCAATGCCTGTCCATGATAGGCTCCTGTGGATCCCCATCTGAACACGTAGGATGGGCCGGCCATGATGCATGGATCTGCGGTCGGGCTGATGGAATTGAGCCCGCTGATGAGTTGCTGGTCGAAGTCGCCTCGCAGCGTTAGTGGCCAGCCGGCGACTTGTTCGAAGGCTTGGCGTGTGAACGCGAGGCTGGCGTGGAAGCGGCCGATGGCGTGTTCTTCCATGATCTGGCCCGTGTAATCGCTCAGTATTTTTGACGGTTTGGACCGGATGTAGGCCAGGGCGATTGCGTGTTAAGCCGTTATTTGAAAAGGACTTTTGACAGGTAGTCTTCATTCCATCCGGCCATCAGTCGTTTGTTTTTGATGCCCACCTTTGCGGTCTGCTCGTTCTTCAGCAAGCTCAGAGCCGTTCGACGCAGGATACTGAAGTTGGCATCGCTGTGGCCTTTTCGGAGCCGACACTGGTCTTCTCCGAACGTCACATCGAGTTGCCAGTGCAGGTTGTTCTCAATTCCCCAGTGAGCTACCACGGCATTCGCAAAATCCGGCCCCGAAAGATATCGACTCAGAATGTAATAACGGACTTCCGTGTGTTCCTTGCCATTACGCTGCGAGATCGACACTACTGCACCGATCGCCTTCAGTCTTTTCCAGCGACCCTGATCCGGAAGATCTTGTGGCAACGGACAGATGAAGCTGTATCGGTCCACTTGCCGTCCGTGTCCTGAATCGCTGCTCACATGACGACGCACTTTTGTGTCTGCAAAATCGTTATCCAATGCTTTTGAAAAATGGGCATCAATTCCGTCATACAGTGTGGGCTGATTTCGCTTCACCGCAAGACAGTAATCGGCCTTCGAATCGACAATCGCGGCAGCGATTTCCGTTTGGCATCCCATGGCATCTATGGTGACCAGAGCGCCGCTGATTTCAATCAACTGCAGCAGTTTTGGAATGGCGGTGATCTCGTTGCTCTTCTCGTCCGTAACCACTTGCCCAAGGCTGATATGATTCATCGTGGCCCACGCACTGACCATGTGAATGGCCGATTTCGAACTGGCTTTGTCATAACTGCGACGCAGCGTTTTTCCATCAATCGCAATGACCTGCCCACCAGTTACAGTGTGCAGTGAAGTAATCCAGCTGAGCAGGCACTTTTCAAACTCCGCCGGTCGCAACGCGCCAAAGACAGCATTAAACCGATCGTGCGATGGTACTCCCTTCGACATATCCAGAAACGTGCCAAACCATTGCTTCTTTGTCTGAACAAATTCTGCAATCGCGACAAAGTCATCTGCACCGCAGATCACAGCGCTCAGCATCATGATGACCATGTCCATTAATGGATAGACTGGCTCGCGTCGGCGAGGGTCCGTGAGTTCTGTAAAATGCTCCCGAATCGATGAGGCTGTGGCCTTCGTCATCTGCAACTTCCTTGAGTGAAATTCTCACCCTGAATGGCTGCTCATCAGCCCTTCAAATCAGATTCACTCAGTATTGCAGATTACCTATTGTGGCGCAATCGCCCTGATTGGAACAATCGCAACGACCTTCGGATTACGCTGCTTCAGGACTTCGGAAGCATCCCAGATTAAAGGCTGCGGTCGTGTCACCGCAACCACCTTAAGCCCAACCCCGCGCCAATAATTTCCGGGGAAGTCCAGTTGATTCGAAAACCCCTCGTTCAACGAAAAAAGGCAGGAAAACCTGCCTCAACGTGTGAAAAGAGAGTGCTCCCAGAAGGGCTCGAACCTTCGACCTAATGATTAAGAGTCATTTGCTCTACCAACTGAGCTATAGGAGCGTTTGCGAGCGGGATTTTAGTGGGGAATCCTGAAGATTCCAAGTATCAGCAGGGCAAAAGAATCCGA
>CAIXQV010000140.1 GCA_903921605.1 uncultured Planctomycetaceae bacterium
ATGAAGCCCGGCAGATTCTGATTGTCTGTTCCCAGTCCGTAGGTCACCCACGAACCCATGCTGGGTCGCGCCTGCCGACCGTCACCGCAGTTCATCAGCATAAAAGACGGTTCATGGTTGGGAACGTCGGCATGCATCGAACGAATGACACACAGGTCATCAGCCGATGTCGCTATATGGGGAAAGATTTCGCTGATCTCCAGTCCGCTTTGGCCGTACCGATGAAACTTGAATGGAGAAGCAAAGGCGGCTCCTGTCTTTCGTTCTGTTCGTTCAGAAGTGGGCAGTGCTTTGCCGTGATACTTCTCAAGGAGAGGTTTGCGATCAAAGGTATCCAGATGTGACGGGCCGCCATTCATGAACAAGTGAATGACGCGTTGTGCGGTCGGAGCAAAATGAGGCTGCTTCGGAGCCAGTGGATTGGTCGCTGACTGATCGGCCTGAGTTGTTGCTGACTGCAGCAAATGAGCCAGGGCCACGGAGCCGAATCCCATGCCGGTTCGAGAAAGCAATTGGCGTCGATTGAGCATGGCGGTGAGTCGTCAGAAAGTGTGGGCGTTTTTCCGGACCGAATTTCTCACAGAGACTTTAGCAAGCTGAACAGGATTCGTCATCGAAGCAAAATGGACAGTACCAGGTCCGACGCGCAACAACGGAGAGAAATAGTATTTGCATGGAGCACTCACACGCGACGTCGTCCCTTCTCCCCCCGTTTCGGGGGAGAAGGTGGCCGATAGGCCGGATGAGCGGGCTGAGCAGCGGAAACTACAACTAAAGCCCCTCACCCTTACCTCTCCCCAAAGGGGAGAGGGGACATTGATGTCGATGTCCAGCTGAAGGCCAGTGGAAAACAGGATTGCGGTTGGGAGGAGCCGAATTTATTCGGTACACTGCTGATTCGCGGTCTGAGCCTGCACTCCAGAACCGCCGTCAAAAGTTCCTTCTCAGGAGAAGCTATCCATGAACAGATCAACTCGCCGAACAGCTTTGTTGGGTGCAGGTGTAACGATGGCTTTGCCGTGGATGGAGTCTCTGCGGGCTGGCGATGAGCCGTTATCGACGGCGAATCCTGTTTTCCCAAAACGCTTTGCGGCGTTATTTATGGGGAATGGAATTAACGCGGATCACTGGTGGGCCAAAGGGGCTGGCGAGGAGATGGAGCTCAGCCGAACTCTTGAGCAGCTGGATCCCTTCAAGAAGAAGCTGAACGTTATCACCGGCTTATTCAATCGCAATGCGAATGGAGTCGGCATTCATCCGGGGCAAACCGGCAATATTCTATCCGGTGCGGCTTTGCAGAAAGGCGCCGTTCTGAAAGGTGGAGTCAGCCTCGATCAGGTCCTGGCGAACCGGCTTGGCGAAGATTCGCCACAGCCCAGTCTGGTTTTGGGTTGTGAGCAGCCGATCACGGGCTATCACGAAACGAATTTCTCGATGGCCTACAGTTCGCATATTTCCTGGCATGATGCGAACTCTCCGGTGCCGATGGAGGTCTATCCATCGCTCGCGTTTGACAG
>CAIXQV010000141.1 GCA_903921605.1 uncultured Planctomycetaceae bacterium
CCCGAGCCTGTCTTCACACTCGCTGCTCCTGCGACATGGGACGGACGAGAGACCATCGAAGTCGTGCCGCAGATCTCGAATCTCGCCGCAATGCAGGCCAAAGGTGCGGGGGACGTACACGTCACTTGGACCGTCGATGATGTCGCGGTCATCAAGCGAATCGAAGCCGGCAAACTGATCCTGAAACGTGCTCAAGGCAACGGCGCGCTGCGAGTGACAGCCGCGATCGACAACGGCGGCGCAAAGATTGTCCAGTCGATCACGATCGCCGTGCAGGAGCCGCCGCGATCAAAAGACCTCTGGGTTCCGAGACCGGTCGCCGAGAACGAACAGCCGGAAGACAACCAATTCATCGCTCGCGACGGCCAGAATCGAGGCGGCCTCCAATTCGGATCGGTGGTCTATGCTGGAACGCTCGCTGATGCCGCCGATTCGGTCTTTGTGCGAGTCTTTGCCGACGACAAGCCCTTTGCAACCGAGACCGCCAAGCTCGCTGCCGACAAGAAATACGCTCTGTCCGTGAAGCTGAACTTGGGGCTCATCAAGTACCGCACCGAGTTCGGTTCCAAGACCGGCGACAAAGAGGCCGTGCTGCACACCGCGAAGAACATCGTCTGCGGCGATGCGTACCTCATCATCGGTCAGTCGAATGCCGTCGCGAACGACTTCGGCGATGAGAACCCGCTCGTGCCGAGCGAGTGGGTTCGCACGTTCGGCGCGACAGCGGGCGATCCGAACGGCTCGCGGTTGAAGCTGTGGGCCAACGCGGAAGCGCGCAGTCCCGACGGCAAGTCGGAGATCGGATACTGGGGCATGGAACTCGGCCGACGCCTGGTCGAGAGCGAGAAGATCCCGATCTGCCTCATTAACGGAGCGGTCGGCGGCACGCGCATCGACCAGCATCAACGCAACAACGACGACCCTACCGACGTCAGCACGATCTACGGTCGACAGCTTTGGCGAGTTCAACAAGCGAAACTCACTCACGGCATCCGCGCCGTCATCTGGCATCAGGGCGAGAACGATCAAGGTGCCGACGGCCCGACCGGCGGCTATGGCTATGAGACCTATCGGCAGTTCTTCGTGGACCTCGCCGCGAGTTGGAAAGAGGACTACCCCAACATCCAGCATTACTACGCGTTTCAGATCTGGCCGAAGTCGTGCGCGATGGGCATCAACGGCTCAGACAACCGCCTGCGCGAAGTTCAACGCACGTTGCCGAAGATGTTCTCGAACATGAGCGTGATCGCGACGCTCGGCATCAAGCCACCGGGAGGCTGCCACTTCCCCGCCGCAGGCTACGCCGAGTTCGCGCGGTTCCTGCATCCTATGATGCAGTACCACCTCTATCACCGACACGTCATGGGATTCAATCCGCCGAACCTGCAGCGCGCGTACTTCACTTCGGCGCAACGTGACGAACTGATCCTGGAGTTTGACTACCAAATTAACTGGTCCGACTCGCTGGTCAGTCAGTTCCATCTCGATGGTGAACCGAAGCAAGTCTTGGCAGGCTCTGCGAACGGCAGTCGCATCACGCTGAAGCTGAAGGGGCCAACAAAGTCCCAGACAGTGACTTACCTTGACAGCGCCGATTGGAGCCCCGACAACCTGCTCTATGGCCAAAGCGGCCTCGCCGCACTGACCTTCTGCGACGTGCCGATTGAGCCGTCTGATGGCGATCGTTGAGCCGAAGCGATCCGGTACACTGACTGCGACAACTTCCCAAACATACCACTGCCGGCATGAAACCGGGAGTTTGCCCGAAAAGTGGAACAGGTACCCTGCCTGTCGGCATAGGCAAGCTGATCTGGAACGATTCTGACAGGCTTGAAGCCTATCCTACTGTCCAAAACAGAGAGACCACATGCCTGGCAGCACACAACCCATGAAGACTATCTCGATGCTGGTGGCCTTGCTCTGCCTGGGATTCTCCAGCCTTGCAGTTGCGGACGAGCCCGACGGGAGCGCGGCGGAACCGGCGCCCGTTCCGTTCTCCGAATTGGCAGATGCCTATCACACACAAACACGACCGCTGCTGGAACAATTCTGCGTGGGCTGTCATTCGACGGCGAAGCAGGAAGGGGACCTGGACCTGGAACAGTTCGCAGCTCTGGCCGACGTACGGCGAGGGACGAGAGCGTGGCTGAAGGTGGTCGAGATGCTCGATAATGGCGAGATGCCGCCCGCCGAATCGAAGCAGCCGTCCCCCGAGCAGCGAAAGCAACTGCGCGGGTGGGTCGAACGATACCTGCATGCCGAATCACTGGCGAGCGCGGGCGATCCGGGTCCCGTCGTGTTGCGAAGGCTGAACAATGCGGAATACACCTACACGATCCGTGATCTGACGGGCGTGGACCTCGATCCGGCTCGCGAGTTCCCCACCGACAGTGCCGCGGGCGAGGGCTTCACCAACGCAGGGAACGCGCTTTCAATGTCGCCGGCACTGCTGGCCAAATATCTCGATGCCGGCAAAGAGATCGCTCGTCATGCGGTGCTGCTCCCGGATGGAATTCGCTTCTCGCAGTTCACCGCGCAGCGGGACTGGACGAATGAAACGTTGCTGAAGATCCGGCAGTTCTACCGACAGCGGGTCGAGATCGTTGACCTGGGGGTCGGAACATCCGTCGGCCTGATGAATCTGCACGGAGATTGTCGCCTTGGGCAAGCGGGAAAGTTGCCGCTCGAAAAATACTTCGCCGCGACCCTCGCGGAACGGGCCGTGCTCCGCTCGGGCGAGAAGACGATCTCCGTCGTGGCTGCGGAACGTGGGTTGAATGCCAAGTACCTGGGATTGCTCTGGGCGAATATAGACGCGACTGAGCCGTCGCCGCTGCTCGATCGACTTCGAACCCGCTGGCGCGACGCCAAGCCGGAGGATGCCGCGGCACTTGTGACCGAAGTCGCCGCGTGGCAAAGGGGGTTGTGGGCGTTCAACGTGGTCGGCTTGATGGGCCGCAAGGGAAGCGGAACACACTGGCAGGAACCTGTCAGTCCGCTCGTGGTGCAGCAGGAGTTTCGTCTTCCGATCCCCGCCGCGAAGGAGGGTGAGGCAGCGCAGGAAGTCGTTATCTCGATGGTGGTCGGCGACTGCAGTGACGGCAATGAACACGACTTTGTGGTCTGGCATCAGCCGCGACTGGTGGTCGATCAGCAGCCGGACATCCTCCTTCGCGACATCCCGGAGTTGAAGGGGACCGATCCAGCGACATTCGGCAAGCATCCCAGCGGCAAGTCACTCGCTGCGGCGTCACTCTGCGTGCGAGCACCGTCGGTCATCACGCTGCGCCTGCCCGGTGCAATCGCCGCGGGGCGGACACTGGTGACGACTGCCACGCTCGATGCGGAATCGGGCAGGGACGCCAGCGTTCAACCGGACGTGGTGCTCGGTGAGGCGGATCTGAAGTCTGGCCTGTTGGCCGCGACAACGACTGTGAATCTATCGACCGTCACGGCACTCTATCCGGACACTCGCACGCTGTCGTACCACAAACCCGTGCTGGTCGCGGAGGAAGGTGCGGCCAGAAAAAAGTTCGCAGCCGCGATGGAAGCTCACCGCCAGTTGTTTCCGATCTCGTTGTGTTACCCGCAGGTCGTGCCGACCGATGAAGTGCTGACACTGACTCAGTTCCACCGCGAAGACGAGCACCTCGTGCGACTGGTGCTGGACGAGGCCGAGCAGCGGGAAATCGATCGACTCTGGGACGAGCTGCGATTCGTCAGCCAGGATCCGCTGAAGCTGGCGGCCGTTCTCGATTCGCTGGTCGAGACCACGAAAGACCATCCTCAGGACGGCGGTTTTAATGAGGCCGTTAAACCGTTTCACGAGCGGGCGGATGTATTTGGGCAAAGACTGATCGACTGCGAACCGAAGCAGCTCGACGCATTGATCGACTTCGCTTCGCACGCCTTTCGCCGTCCCCTTGCCAAACAGGAAGTCGACGACTTGCGAGACTTGTATCGCAGCTTGCGCTTGGAAGAGTTGTCTCACGAAGACGCCTTCCGGTTGGTCCTGGCGAGAGTCTTTGTTGCGGCTCCTTTCCTGTATCGATTCGAGTCCGTTCCCGATGGAGCGTCGTCGGCTCAGGTCTCTCCCTGGGAACTGGCGACGCGATTGAGTTATTTTCTCTGGTCATCACTGCCCGACAAAGAACTGCGAGCGAAGGCTGCCGATGGGACACTCGGGCATCCGGACATGCTGGAGCAGCAAACGAGACGTATGCTCAAAGATGCTCGCGTGCGTCGCCTCGGGACCGAGTTCGCTTGCCAGTGGCTGCACATTCACGACTTTCCCGTGACGGAATCAAAGAGCGTGCAGCTCTTCCCCGAGTTCGAGCAACTGCGCACGGACATGTACGAGGAGTCGATCCTGTTTCTGACGGATCTGTTTCAAAGCGACGCTTCGCTGCTCGGTCTTCTGAACGCCGATCATACGTTCGTCAACGAACGATTGGCGAAGTTCTACGGCGTCGCGGGCGTCGAGGGTGAAGCATGGCGGCGGATCGAGGGCATCCAGCAGCACGGTCGAGGCGGGATTCTCGGCCTGGCCGCAACGCTCGCCAAGCAATCCGGCGCATCGCGCACGAGTCCCATTCTGCGGGGTAACTGGGTGAGTGAAGTGCTGCTCGGCGAAAAGCTGCCGCGTCCACCGAAAGCCGTGCCGCAACTCGCGGACACTGTCCCGGACGGTCTGACCGAACGGCAGATGATCGAGCGACACAGCAGCGATGCAGCCTGCGCGAAGTGTCATCAACGTGTCGATCCGCTGGGGTTCGCTCTGGAGGGCTTTGACGCGATCGGTCGCCGCCGTGAATTCAGCCAGACAGGGCTCGCCATTGATACCAGAACGAAACTGCCTGATGGTCACGAACTGGAGGGGCTGACGGGGCTGCGCAGCTATCTGCTGGAACAGCGCCGAAATGCCGTTGTAGGTCAGTTTTGTCGCAAGTTACTGGGATATGCGCTCGGTCGTGAGACACAATTGTCAGATCAGCCGTTGCTGGCGGAAATGCAGCAGAAATTGGCTGAAGATGGTTATCATACGTCAACGGCCGTGCTCACAATTGTCAGGAGTCGCCAATTTCGGGAGATCCGCGGCCGTGACACGCCGCAACAGGAGTCACCTTAGAACGCCTAACAAAACCGTGTTTGAAGCATTCTGAAGCAGATGATGGATTCAGCGATCTTGAGGAATGCGTGATGGATTTCGTCGTCGCGGTCAAAACGAATTCGGAGTCGGCGAAAGTTGTGGAGCCAGGCGAGTGTTCGTTCAGAGACCCATCGAAAGATACCAAGGCCGCTTCCGTGTTCCTGATTTCGTTTGGCCAGGTGTGGTTCGATGCCTCGTTTGCGAAGTTCTTTTCGGTGAGGCTCGGAGTCATAGGCTCGATCGGCATAAACTTCATCCGGATGATTCTTCGGATGGCCGGGCTTCCCGCCGACGGGCGGTATACCGTCTATCAGTGGAAGAAGTTGAGTCACATCATGCCTGTTTGCTCCCGTCAATGTATCACTGAGCGGAATGCCATTGGCGTCCGTCAGGATATGATGTTTGCTGCCGGGTTTACGGCGATCAGTGGGATTTGGGCCTGTTTTCTCGCCTCCTCCCACCGCTCTCACCGACGAACTATCGACCGTCGCTCGAGACCAGTCGATCAGATCAGCCGCTCTCAGGCGATTGAGCAATTCATGATGCAAGTTGTCCCAGACGCCGGCTTCCTGCCATTCCATCAACCTTCGCCAGCACGACATTCCACTTCCGCAACCCATCTCCTGCGGAAGCATTTCCCAGGGTATGCCACTTCTTAAAATGAACAGGATGCCGGTGAGAACCTTTCGATCGTCCAACCTTGGCCGCCCACCTTTCTGACTGGCGACATGCTTCGGAATCAATGGTTCCACCACCGCCCACAACTCATCGGAAACCAATGGCTCTGCCATGACTCGATACCTCCTTGATCATTCAGGATTCCAAATCCTCCAAAACTCAATCATACAAACCTCGTCAAGTCGGTTTTGTTAGGCGTTCTAAGGAGTAGACGCAGGCAACCATGTAAATCAACAACGGGTCGCTGGACAACTTTCGAGCCTCCACAGCATCCTGAATTGCCTCAGCACGTCGCCCCGCTCGGGCGTGCAGAACAGCACGCCCAGCCCAAAGATAGGCATC
>CAIXQV010000142.1 GCA_903921605.1 uncultured Planctomycetaceae bacterium
AAAAACGTGGATTTCGCCGTCACCAGTCGCCATTGTGGCAGCAGGAAAGCGCCGCTATAGTTTGGATCTGCCACTCTACAAGTTGCCTGGCAAAGGTTTTACCAGGCTCCAACCACTTCAGCCAGCCAGTCAAAATTCCTGCCATGCCGTTCAGCCATACATTTGAACACGATCAGCAGTTTATGCGACTGGTCCGCCGCGAAACAGATGTCGACCTGATCACCGCAGCGCTGGAAATCGCTCGTGATGGCCAAGCCAATTTCGACTTTGCACCGACTCGCCTTCGTCTCCAACGATCGATTGCTCGACTCACTCATCCGGTGACACAGGCAGGATCAGATCTGGAAGAACTGAAGATGCTGGTCCGTCATATGACGGAAGAACTCAACCTGCACGGCGACGATGATTGCCACGGCGACCCCGAAGCCAGCTATCTCAATCGAGTGCTCGAAACCGGGCGAGGAATTCCAATTTCTTTGTCCCTAATCTATCTGAATGTGGCCAATGAACTTGGCATACCGCTCGAACCAATCGCGGCCCCGCATCATTTCCTGACAAGGCTTCCGACCGATTCTGGCAATCTGTACGTTGATGCATTCAACGGTGGACGCATCATGGATGAGCCGGAATGTATTGCCTGGCTGCGTGATGTGACGGAACTGCCGATGCCAGAAATTCGCCGCACGCTAAAGCCCGTTGATGAGCGAACGATCATGGTTCGAATGCTTAACAATCTCAAGACTCTGTTTGGTAATCGAGAACTCTGGGTGTCTGCCTGGCGTGTTCAGAGCCGAATCGCATTGTTAATCCCGGGCTCTTATCGGGAACGACGAGACCTGGCGATTCTGACATTGCGTTCCGGTCGACCGGGGGAATCTAAAGAACTTCTGCGAGCCTGCCTGGCTGTCGCACCAGCCGAAGAACATTCGATGCTGAAGCAGTACATCTTCCAGGCCGAAAAAATGCTGCCTCTCTGCAACTGACCGCCATGTTTCCATCAGCTGAATTTCCCTCCGTGGCCGCCGCGATTCAGGAAGGAATTTCGCGCGGACTTCATATCGGCGTTCAGATTTACGTATCGCTGAACTCTCAGCCCGTTCTCGTCTCGGCGTTTGGTGACGCATCACCCAGCATTCCCATGTCTGCCGCGACAATCATGCCCTGGCGAAGCGCGGGAAAACCGCTAACGGCGTTGCTGATTCTGAAACAGATCGAGGATCAACGCTTCCAGCTGTCGACGAAGCTCTCTGAGCTTTTGCCAGAGACAATTCATAGCGATAAGCACGATGTCACGATCTTCGATCTGCTGACACATCAGTCCGGACTTCCTGCGACCGAAACTGGCTGGCCTCATGCCGATTGGTCAACCACGATCGAGACCATCGTGTCAACAGCGCGACAGCTACCCATCGGAACAGCCGCCTATCATCCGCAAAGCAGTTGGTTTCTGCTGGGTGAAATTCTGCGACGAACAATAACGTCCGCACACCTCGCTGCGTTCGATGACATTTTGACACACGAACTGCTTGAGCCCCTTGGACTCAACTCAACATCGTGCGGCGTCAAGACTCACACGCTGACTCAGTATGCCGGGTTGATTCCGACACTTTATGAACGTGACAAAGGACAACTCGCGATCTCCAACTATGGGACATCGCCGTGGTTGACTCAGCCTTCACCGGGCGGCAACTTGCGCGGACCGATTCGAGAGCTCGGCATCTTCCTTGAGTTGCTGCTGCGAAACGGAAATCTTACGGATGGCACGCCTTTCGTATCATCGTCAACCATCCAACAAATGACGATGCGTCATCGAGTCAACCAGTT
>CAIXQV010000143.1 GCA_903921605.1 uncultured Planctomycetaceae bacterium
CGGGAAGTACATCGATCAGAACCGGAGTCGCTCCCACCGTCAGAACGTTGATCAGATTGGCTTTGAAATCATAGGCCGCAAGGATCACTTCATCACCGGCTGAAACGGGCACCGAGCGCAATGCTAGTTCGACGGCAGATGTCCCGCTGCTGCAGAGCACGACATGCTCCACACCATGCATTTGGCCAAGTGCTTCTTGCAGACGAACACAATGCGGGCCGTGATATCGCCCCCAGGAACCATCGGCCATCATGGATTCGAACACCGCCCGGATTGCGTCGTCGGTGATGGGCCAGGCTGTGTTAATCGGCTGCGAGTTGATGTCGCTCATTATTCATTCCTCCGCATGGCGGGCGTGACCCGCCGAACTGCAGATGAACAGAATCGTCACCACCGCAAAGACGGCGGCAACCCCGGCAAACATCAACTGATAAGCATAGGGAGTCTCCGGCTTGGCGTATCTTAAAAAGATGCCAATGATCGGGGCAGAGATAAATGTGCCGACGTCAAACATGGCAAGAATCAGGGACGTCGCGACTCCCAGATAGCGGCGGGGAAAAACAGCCGTCCCGGCCGACATAATCGAAGGAAACAATAACGCATGCGCTATCCCGGCTAACGCGGCCGGAGCAATCAGGTGCCAGGTATTCGTGACCGGCACGTAACACAAATAACTGATCGACAACAACGTAAGTCCGACCACGATCCATGGGCGATTTCCATAGCGTTCAAACAGCGAACGCGATGCGAGGCGTGCACCAAAACCTGTCATCGCGTAGATCACAAAGAATACGCCCACGTGGGAAAGATGGGCTTCAATGGCGAACGGACGCAGAAATGTCGCGGGGATCGCAAACCCAGCTCCCATGACGGCAGCGGTCATGGAAATCATCAGCGGGTGATACTGACGAATGACCGATAGCAAAGGAGGACGAGCGTGTCGAACCGGCAACACTGCTCCTTGTACTGCGAACCACGTGGCAATTGCGGAGGCTAAAGCCAAAGCAGCGGCCGTCCAGAACATCCGCTGGACCATCTGTTCCTGCGTGAGATCTCCGCTTCCCAGCCAGTCGCTGATCAGCGGGCCAATCATCAGCCCCAGAAATCCAGACGTCCCCAACGCGCCGACAATTTCGGCCATCCGCTTCGGGGGAACTCGCAAAGAAACAAAGGTAATGGAAGCCCCAAAGAACCCGGCGAGACTCGCCTGCATTAACGCTCGCACCAGAAAGACGCCCGGCGTTGTCGCACTGGAAATGGACAAATGCAGCAGGAGGCTGAACGTGTAGACCACAACGGACCAGA
This sequence comes from uncultured Planctomycetaceae bacterium, assembly GCA_903921605.1. The sequence goes on from CAIXQV010000143.1 coordinate 1,306, forward strand.
ACCAAACTCGAGCCGACCCGATGCGATCGATCGCTTCGCCCTGAGCGACGCGAATGATAATGCTGCCGATCATTCCGACACCGACGATCAGTCCCAGCTGCTGTTCGTCACCACCGATCATGTCCACAAAGTCGGAGTAACGAACCATCATCCCGTTGGCCAGAGTCGCCATCGCATTCGACAGATACGCCAACCAGAACGCACGGTCATAACCTCGCGTTTGCACCGGCTCATCAGGGAGTAGTTCGCTGGACAAAAGTGGAATACCAATTCTACGAATGCTGGTTAATGAACGCGTCTCGAGCAACAAATCGAGGCATTGATCAAGAGCAGGAGTGCCTCTCAGTCTTTCTGAAAGCGTAGACCAATTATCGCCCCGAGGGTTCAGCCAATGGCCAGTATATCGCAAATTGCTGGTCCGTGTATCGGAGATAGTGCAAGACAGTTGTTCGGGGTGCAGCCGCAGATTTCGGCAGATCCTTCCTGCTAAGGAGCAGTTGATGGAGGTCCTTGCCTGCCGGGCGGGACTTGGCATCAGGCTGCGACCTGTGTGCATGTCAACCAGCGAACTGGGCCGATCTGCTGCCGCGGATCGCAAATGGGGTTTGCCTTTCGGCGAAAATCCCGCTCGGCAAGCGGGACCTGCCAAACGCTGTCCTTTCGGGCAGAGAAGATTCCTTTGACAATCATCCGAACGGCCCCCGTTGTTTGGTAAAGACAGTTGGCCCGATGCGAGAATACTCAACTGCAGACAGTTCGATGGCGGCTTTCGATCAATAACCGCGCACCAATTTCAAGAAAATCAGCTCGAGAGAGCACTGTCTGGAAGCCTCCTAAAAGGCGGGTGCAAATCTCAGATTCGGCAGGGGAGGTTTTCCGGGAAGTTAATCGAGAGCAGAACTTTCGGGATAGAAGTTCTGATCGTTTGTCATCAACGAATGTCGACCAGAACGATTTCATTGAGTCATTCTCGAGCTGCAACGTTTGGCATTCGTTGGCTCGGACCGGGTTTGAGGCTTTCGTCTCGAAACTCCCAAGTGACAGAAAGCGAGTTCTTCGATCTGCCTCGTATTTCGAAGTCGGCTTCTCGGCGCGTGTACGAAACCCAATGACATTCTAAACTACCCATCAGATGATGAATCGGCGACGTTTTTGAATTGAGACGGATCCATGAAATTCGGTGTGATCGGAAATAATCCTCTGACAATGAGTTTGCTGCTGGAACTCGCAGGTTCTGTCGAGCATTCTCTGGTTGTCGGGGCCATTTCAGATCGCCTGGCTCAGTCAGTCTCTGCGGCACAGATTTCGATGCGGTTGGTGTCGACGCCTGAAGATGCCTTGCTGGATTCCGTAGTTGATGCCGTCATCATTGCTGTCAATGACATTGAAGAGAGCCTGCGTTTGTGTCGTGCGGCGACGCAAGCTGAAAAGCATGTCGTGATCATTCCACCTTTGGAATGCTCACCGGCATTTTCATTTGAGCTGCATCTGATTCTGGATGAAAGTCGCCATTGCATCGTGCCGCTAACCGGCCGATTCCAGTTGGCCGACTTGCCAGCTATGGAAAAATGCCTGCCGATGGATCGAAGCGGGATTTTGCAGATCGCGGCAGAAATACCGGTCGAGAATTCAACTCCCGAGTCGCGAACAATCACCATTCTGCAGGGGCTCGATATTCTTTCTGCGAGTGGCTTTGATTATACCCAGGTGACAGCGTTGGAGTCATTGGCTCCCGATGGAACTCTGCTGTCTCTTTTGATCACTCTGAATTCCCAATCGACCGTCGAAACACCTTCTCCTCCCGCGACGCTGATGATTCGCCCGAGAGCATTGAGTCCAGCGCCGGATTCGGAACTGAGGATTCAGCGATCCTCCGCGACAGTCCAGCGGATGAGTGTTTCAGAACGAGCGCCCGCACTTCCACGTATCGATTGGCTTTTCGGAAATCGTGAAGCCTGTTCCAAATGGATGGAGTCGTTTTCGATCAGTCTGGAACTCGCCGAGGCTGTCAAAAAATCTCTCAGACGAAGAAGAACCGTCGACGTTCATTTTGATAGCGGCAGTGAACGCGGAGTCTTCAAGAGTCAGATGACGGCGATGGGGTGTGGTGTCCTGACCTTTATGATGTTGGGCATGGTCGCGTACTTGGTCATCGCCCAGTTGACAACATTGCCAAACTGGGTGTTACACACCGCACGAATTCTTTGGATCGCTCCGCTTGTCATCTTCCTGCTAGCGCAGGCATTGCTTCCGATCGCCAGAAATCGCACTGGCAGCAAATAGAGCCCCCAACGCGATGTCTCATGAGGATTCATGGGCGATGTCGTGGCAGATCCCGACGCTCAATCGTTCAGAATGAACGTCACCTTTAAGTTGACTCGAAACGCCGTGATCTTGCCGTCGGCAACATCCACTTTCTGGTCCTGAACCCAGGCCCCCGTCACGTTCTGCAGGGTCTTGCAGGCTCGAGCGACACCAACTGCCACGGCATCTTCAAAACTGGTGGGAGACGATGCGATGATTTCTGTCACGCGAGCGACCGAACCGACTGATCCAGAGGATTCAGTAGCAGACGCTGCGGAGATGACCTCATCCTTGGACTTCTTTTTCTTCTTGTCTTTCATGGTTCCCACGACTCCAGGTAAGCGTTAACTTCGGGCGACAGAGGCCGCCTTTAAATCTTTCAATGCTGTGCATTCTACCCATCTCTCCTCTTTTCGGCCACTGAGCCGGGTATCGCCGCCAAACGGTATCGTCGGGAATTACGATAGGTCCTCGTTGCCGAAGAGCCGTTTCTGTCGGTGCTGCTACCGGGGAGGACTTAGCGGCTGGCCGCGACCTCTGTGCAACGGGATTGATAAAGCCAATTGCGATCCGCAGCCAGTTGCACACGTCGTTCGCCTTACGGCAATACGAAAATCCTTTCCGGCAGAAAGGACCTACTTTGACAATCAATCGCGACTATACCCTGATTCCCTTGAAGCGTTCCTGACTGCTGTGGGTCTGATCATACCCAGGCTTGGCTCCTTGGTGGTCAGGTGACAACTTTTTCCGATTTTTCCGGCCTTTCAGCCCATCTGCGGGTCAAAAAACGGATGCTGGAAAGAAAGTTGCCGACATGGCGATAGGATCGCGGGTCCGTGTCGTCTTCAATTTGCCGTGAAACTATGAAAACACCGATATCGATATTTCACGGAATCTCGCCCAGCCAGAGTCCTCCTCCCACCCTTTTTAGCGGTCGAATTTTATTCAAATGCCTGCCGGAATTTTCATCCTCCTGAGTTTTGCAATGCTGGCCGCTTCTGCGGCAACAGCGGTTGCGCAGGACGGTGAGTCGGGGGCCGATGGAACAGTGCGGGCTCCGGTAGCCGAAGCTTTGCAAGAGCCCGACGCTTTGCAAAAGACAGTGGACGGGCTGGTCACTGATCTCGCCTCGCCGGCGTTTCCTAAGCGTCAAAAGGCCGTTACCCAGTTGCTGCAACTTGATGCGCCTGCGGTTGCGTTGCTGGAAACAAAACTGGAAACCGCGACTGAACCAGTTGCTGTCCAACTTCGTCAAGTGATTCCGAAGCTGCGAAAACGTTTGTTCGATGATCGATTTGCAGCTCTTGAGAGAGACCCGAAACCGAGCGACCTGACTGGGATGCCGGACTGGGATCGTTTCGTGAAGGTCACCGGAAACGCTGAAGCGGCAATGCCGGTTTACCTGGAGATGCTCAAAACTGAGCGAGCATTGTTTGCGGATCGGATGTTTTCTTCTTCGGAGTTATCTGATCACCTGGAAGAACGCAGCACACATCTGCGAGCCGCCTGTAATGGTGAGTTGGAGGAAGAGTTCCCTGTGGCATCTGCTGCAGCTCTCATGCTGGTCGCCAGTGATGAGAACGTTGTATTACGGCGAGCAACCTCGACCAATATTTCGGAGTCTTTACAGGATTCGCGATTTGGAAAACTTATCTCTGACGGATTTCATGCGGGTACAATCCGAGCTCTCACTTCCGAGTGGCTGAAACGTCCGGGGATCGCCGCAGATCGACCTTTGTTGCTGTCGATCGAGTTCCAGCTTCCGGTCGGGCGAGAGATCGCTCTCAGAACTCTGGAGAGACACGTCTACAACCAAAGCGCTGCCTATTCTTTGCTCTGCCTTGGAGCGTTACGGCAGACGGACTCATTGCAGGCTGTGGAACAGGTTCTGAATGACGAAACGGCCTCGCGTCCGATCTGGCCGCCTCGAGGAAAAACTGCGGGCGATTTAATTTCCGGCCGTGAAATAGAGAGCACTTATTCCGTTCAGGCCCGAGACGTGGCTCTCGCTGTCGCCATCCACTTGAGAGGCCGCCGACCTAACGAGTTCGGGATGGATGTGATGTCGTCTGAGTTGCATTTGTTTACGTTCGACTCGATGGGCTTTAACAACGATGACGACCGCAACGCCGCGATCACTAAGTATCGTGCCGCGTTCCCTTAAGTCTCATTTCGCTCCATGATTTGCCAAGCATTGCTCTGGATTCCGCATTTGATGGACCTCGGATAGCATCCCGACTCCGAGAAGCAAAAGCAGAAAACTCACAGACCAGAAGCGAAATGAATGTCCCGCGATCTTAATCTCCAGAGGTCCTGGCAGCATGCGATTGTGCCGGCGATGACAATGTTGTTGGCATTCATGGTGCTGATTGCCCCGTTCTTTGAGGGCAATGATCGAGGACGCGTTGGGGTACTGCTGATCATCGCGGCTCTCCTGGAGATGACTCACGGATTTCGCCGCCTGCATTCGGCCGATCAACGGACCGCATGGAAGAGCGCAGCGGTCTCCATTTTACTGGGTCTGGCTCTTTACAGTGCTGGCTGGCTGGCGGTGAAGGCACTGCGATGGTTCCTTGCAACATGGTTTGTACTGGACGGACTTAGAGAACTGACCAGTTGGATTGCCGATCGAAAGACGAGCAGAGAACACCGCGGATCAGTTATTGTTTCCGCCGCATGGTTCATCTGCGCCGCAGTTATCCTGTGGCTGGGAGACCA
>CAIXQV010000144.1 GCA_903921605.1 uncultured Planctomycetaceae bacterium
AGTTTGCCCGTTTCCGCATCAAACTCACACGAGTAGACGCCCTTGCTGATGCTGTCGCCACCTGTATAAGTGCCTACGAAGACGCGATAACGCTCCGCCTGGGCCGCGCCGGAGCAATACAGGATTGCAGAAAGCAAAATGGTGGACCTCAACAGCCGGGAATAAACACAATGCATGTCGAACAAACTCCTTGACGGGGAGAGTCAGAAATAAAAGGCCACAGAGGAATCAGGTGTTTTTCTCAACGCGGCTACGATTGAGGCGTTCGTGTATCAGGTATCCCGCGAACAACTGGCTTCAATTTGCTCAGAGTGAAGAATACCACACCTGACGCTCCACAGTTGGCAGCGTATCTCCAGCGGTATCATAGATGCAAATCAGGTCCCGTTCAGCTTCCGAATCGTTGCCAGAAATTCATTCAATGCCTTAACTGAAGTTTGAGCTTCCGTGGTGAAGCGAATACGAATCTGATCGCGCTCGCCTTTGTGCGGTTCAATCTCCTGCATCGTCCCGATTGCTGCGATCGAACCCACTGTAACTTTTCCCGCCGGAGCATAGGCGATCAGGTCTGCTCCATCGGATCGTTTGGTATGCAGTTCGGCAATTGTCTGGCCATCCTTCGGATGCATCCAGTTGATCTTACTGCGGATGCCAAAGTCGGCTTCGCAGCTGTCGAATGCCGTTTCCATAATGGGCAGAAGTTTTTCCAGAAGGCCAAACTCCCACGGAACGCGTCCCGTCCCCGGCAACCCTTTCCGCATCAAATGCCATTTGCGTCCCAGTTGCTTCCACGGCATCAAGTCTTCCGGATTTGCGGCATCGGCCTTTGCTTGTTTCAGGTAACTATTCAAAGCCTGCTTGACGAATTTTCGAAACGCTTCAGTGTCGATCTCAGACTTGGTCCACACCTTAATCGTCACTTCCTGCCACGCAGATTTCAGATCGCGTGCTTTGACACGAGGCTCACGACCATAAACAGGGATCTCTTCCATGTCATCCAAAGGAATCAGGCCCAGCTTGCTGTCGAGATCTTCCGTTGTGAACTCGCCTTTCTTCACTCGGAAGCACAGCGACAACAACCACTCACCGCCCGTGCGAGCATGCAGGAACCAACCAAGCCCCTTGCTGGCTTTGACTTCGACCGTCGCTCTGTCATTCCAATTGGTCGGAGCCAGGTCTTCGTGATCCTCCAGCAGACCGATAACATAGTCCAGCGCCTTTCCGTCCCAACGGCATGCCTGGCCTGTATGAGCAATGCGTTCGATCGTATGCCATTTGCGACCATCGGTTTCCCACGGAAGCTTGGCTGATTTTCCAAGCTGCTCGATGCTGACATCGCCCTGCTTTTTCGCACTGACAGATTCCGCATCGAATGTTTCGATGACCCCGCGCCGAGATTCTTCCAGGACCGGAGCCAGCAATTCGCCGGTCCATGATCGAGGCACACTTCCCTGCGTTGCATAGCTGACAACATCTTCCGGAGTGCCCTGAACAACAATCTGACCTCCACCAGCTCCGGCTTCCGGACCAAGGTCAATTACCCAGTCGGCGGTTTTGATGACATCGAGATTATGCTCAATCACAACAACAGTATTGCCCTGCTCGACAAGACTATTCAGAACACTCAACAGCTTCAGAATGTCATCAAAATGCAGACCTGTGGTTGGCTCATCCAGAAGATACAACGTGCGTCCTCGGTTCGGACGGCACAGTTCCGCAGCCAGCTTAATGCGCTGAGCTTCCCCGCCGCTGAGCGTTGGTGCCGACTGCCCCAGAGTCAGATAACCCAGGCCGATGGCATCGAGTGTCGCCAATGGGCCACGAATCTTCGGCACGTTGGAGAACAGCTCGAGCGCTTTGTTGATGGGCATTTCCAGTACGTCGGCGATGCTGCAGTTGTTGAATCGAACAGTCAGCGTCTCCGCATTGAATCGTCGACCGCGGCATGTTGGACATTCCACCCAAACGTCGGGGAGAAAATGCATTTCAATTTTCTGCTGGCCCATACCTTCGCAGTCTTCGCAACGTCCGCCCGCACGATTAAAACTGAATCGTCCCGGCCGATAGCCTCGCACTTTGGCCTCCGGCATGCGGCAGAATAACTCCCGAATTTCATCGAACACACCCGTGTAGGTTGCAGGATTCGATGCCGGAGTTGACCCGATCGGATTTTGATCCACCAGCACAATCTTGCTTAGATGCTCAACCCCTCGGAGATCTCGAAAAGCTCCCGGAGCCTCGGCCGCCATGTTCAACTTGCGGGCCACTGCCGGTGCGAGCGTGTCCATGATCAGCGAGCTTTTCCCCGAACCACTGACGCCGGTAATGCATACGAACGTCTTCAGAGGAATTCGCAGGTCGACATTTCTTAGGTTGTGTTGAGACGCACCGGTCAGCTCCAGGAAGTCCTGCGTTGTGGCAATACTTTTTGCGGGAGTGATCTCGACAGTGGTTTTCGCCGTCGACTTCTTGCCACGCTTGGCTGCTGCTGGCGGCTTCGCAGATTTCGAATCTGTCTCAGTAATGCTCGTAGGAACTGAAACAACAACCGACGGTGTGTTCGAAGCCACTCGCCTGACCATCGGCACAGGAATCTGTCGCGATCCGCCCAGATAACTGCCGGTCAACGAGGCTTTGTTCTTTCGCATCTCGCTAGGCGTCCCCTGCGCGACGACAGTTCCGCCCATTCGACCAGCGCCGGGGCCGAAATCAAAGAGTCGATCGGCCGCGTCCAGAACTTCTCGATCATGTTCGACCAGCAGTACCGTGTTGCCGAGATCTCGCAGACGCTTCAATGCCGTCAACAATCGGCCATTGTCGCGCGGATG
>CAIXQV010000145.1 GCA_903921605.1 uncultured Planctomycetaceae bacterium
CCTTCGAGATCCAGAGCTCGAAAGACACGGGTGACCGGCTTTTCTCCGAGCACTTCGCCCCCAAAACCAACCAGTTCAAATCGTTTCGTCAGCACCAGCGCGCCATCAACGCTCATCATATCAGCCAGCAAATGCGCGAACTCGACGAATGATTCATCGATCTCCGACAGCACCGGATCATCAATGGTCTGATAGTTCTCCCACTTGACGCTGGTCAAGCCGTGGCGATGCCCTACAAGCGACAGTCGCGACATCGCTCGCAGCATTAGTTCGCTGAAATGCGCAGTTGATGGGCGAGATTCAAACGGGCATCGAACTCGCAGAACTTTCGACAGTTCGTCCAGGTTCGGTTTCTCCTGCGGAAGATAGATCAGCATTCCGCCATGTCCACGACCACGAACAAGGCTCAGTGTTCGACGAACGACACTTTGAGCCATCATGCGAATAAAGCAGTCTTCAACGTTGGCTCCCTCGAGGCGAGTTTCCGCCAGTCGATCCTGAAGCCATTGTCTTACCGGGCGAAAATGTTGCGGAAGCCATCCGGCCTTAAATGGATCGAACCCTGTTCGAATAATCTTGCCACTGTCGAGTTCCAGAAGACGATGATATCCACACGCAGTCAGCAAACGGCCTGGTCCAAGAATGTGGACGACGAAATGTGGAGGCAGAGGAGCTCCATCGAAACGCCCGCCGTCGACTCGATTAACCCATCGCGTTCCTGTTTCCACAATGCCCCAGATGGATACACCTTTCTCAGCATCATAGTGGACGCCAAGGATCGAACGATAAAACGAAGCCGCCGGAGCCAGCTTGCGGATTTCCTGCGGCGTAAAAGCACGTGACTCGGCAAATCGCAAAACATGAAAACCGGTCGGAGGCCCTTCCCCCTGCTTCCAATCGGACGGATCGGCCAGAATCAATCGACAACGAACCGCCTCTCCCTCTTCCTGCAGGAAGCTGGCCTGATAGAGCACGTCCAGTGTCCTCGCGATGCAGGCGACGGAAGGAATCTCGACACGAGGAATCTCCAATGCCGCCCACGCCGCAACGACTCGCTGAGCAAACTCCGGCGGGTAAACAATTGCGTCCGGCTCTGAATCCGGTGGTGACGCGGGTGAATTCATGAGAGTTTCCTTTCCATGGAAAGAACCGTTCGTCACTGACGATTGCGGCTCGTGTTTCTTGACCAGAAACGCGGTGTTATCTTGGCAGTATAATCAGGATTGAGCTTCCTCGGTACGTCTAAACCGATCGCTGAAACGTTCAGATTCAAGTGCATACTGAAAGCGACAAGTGGACTGGTCGATTCTCTGACGCAAATTCAATCTTTCGATCAGTGCTTGTAAGATGTTGCAAAATTGGAAGTTCCCATGGACAGCAGACGACTCTTTTGAAGGTCCATGCTGACGTGTTGCCGACGACATGGGGCGATGGGCACGATCTCACAAGCTTTGTATCGGCATCTACTTTGACCACGCGATGTTCATGGCTTACGCTGCGAACTGATTCGTGATTGCCACTCAGGCCCGGACGATGTGCGACGTACCCGGTTAAGACAAGACGACGCATCAGACTGGAGCGTTGTGATGGCCTGGATTCTTCTCGTGATTGCCGGTTTGCTCGAAGCTGGTTGGGCGATTGGCTTGAAGTATACCGAAGGCTTTACAAAGCCCATTGCCAGCGTGCTGACCATTGCCGGGATCATCACCAGCATGTATCTGCTTGCTCTTGCAGCGCGAACGCTTCCCATCGGAACCGCTTACGCTGTCTGGGTTGGTATCGGCACCTTCGGTACGATTGTTCTCGGAATTACAGTACTGGGCGAGCCAGTCAATGCCGGACGCATCTTCTTTTTGATCCTGCTGATGGCAGCAATCATTGGATTGAAACTCACCGCGCAATGAATGGCGGGACTTTCATGTCCGCTGAAGATTTGATTTGAAAAGCCGGTTAGAGAGTTTAACTCCGGAGTCTCTCGCAACGTCTAACAGGCGACTTCGAGCTGAGTCTGAGCCTGAGGCAGACCCACTGGCCGATTTCCTGGGGGTGGGGAAAGCCGGTCCGAACGAGGAAAATCTCGAGGCCCTGACGGACGACTGGGGGTCTCCTCAGTTTCTCAGCAGCGACTTTTGCTGCTTGAGCTGGTCAGGCATTCATTAATGCAGAACCCCCGACTCGAAGAAAGTTGGTGAAGATCCCATCCCCGGGTAGGACGTGTCCTATTTCTCGTGTCCCTGCTGCGATCCGTGAAGCCAACCTGATCGATTCAGCCGAAAAAACAGGCGAGTGAAACGCACACTGCGATCTGCCGCTTCTCAATCCTGAAGTAACTGGTCAGACCCCAAAGGTTACTTCAATTGCTGATACTCAACAGCAAACGAAGCTTTCGCAGTGTGGACGTGTTTTCTGTCTGACGATCCTGCCCTTTTCCGTGTCCGTGGGATTGTCTGAGAGACAACATAATTTCGTGAATGTGCGATCCACACGTTTGCGGGATGAAAGCAACCTTCGAAGTTAGTCGAGGATTGAGGGGACCTTCGAAGATTGAACAGAATGAGCGCAGGCTGCCTAGCTGATCACCGGGCAGTCTGTCGCTCATTTTTTTGTTTCCAGGGGGAGAATTTCTCGACAGAGATCCGGCATTGATCAGTCCCGATCATGATCACGTGCCCCCAATGGTTTTGGGCTCTCTGGACGGTATGGAAGTGACAGAGTGTGAAGTGTGATTCACGAGTCGCGTTTTAGGGGTCTTAGAGCCCATTTTGAAATCGCCATTGGTAGCGACATTCGTGAGAATTTCGTGCGTCTCCAGAAGTCTCACGACTTTTGTTAAAAGTTTTGCCAACGCGGAATAAAAAATTCGTTTCGGCCGCTGACCATCTTTCCAGGCCGACTGGGGGCAATTTCCCGACACCCAATGTTTTCTGACAGGAGTGACTTTTGCCGCAGATGATTCAAAAACCTTGTGTGGATGCATCACTCCAAAGCTCGAAAAACATCGACGAATTGCTGGATGTCATTGCAAAGTTTCAGAAGTCTCTGAAGGCTCATGTGCAACCCTACTCGCATCGCAACAGCCCGAAGCTGTTTACGCAGGTGCAACTGCTGACATTGCTGGCACTCAAAACGTATACGAACCAGACTTATCGGGGTCTATTGGACTTCCTGAAAACCTGCGATGCAGTGAAGTCGCGAATCTGTCCTGGGCATTTACCACACTACTCGACCCTGAAACGATTCTCGGACAGAATTGCGGCGGACGAGATTACCGATCAACTCATTCGCAGCCTTCTAGCTGATGCGGACAGCAGTCGTCGCAGTACTCTGCCGAGGCACAATTCAGGCAGCGATTTGGCTTACCTGCAATCTTCTCGCTGACCTTTGGGCGAACATGCTGGGATGAATAAAATGGTGGTGAGTTTGATGTCCGCCGAAACACCGCGTCTGGTCAATCCAAATTGGATTCGGAGATGC
>CAIXQV010000146.1 GCA_903921605.1 uncultured Planctomycetaceae bacterium
CGCTTCGGAAGCTTTGGTGATTTATGATCTGCAGAGGAAACAGAAAACAGAACCAGCGACTGTTCAGGCTGAAGAATAGAGGCATTGACATCGGCTAGCGGCAGGGCGTCAGCCCACCGTGAAAAGATGACATTGCGGATTGGCCTGCTCGGAGATTCGAAGAATCTACTTCTCACCGACTTTACACTCGAGAATGAACCAGACATGAATCAGTCGACTGAAAATGACTCCGAAGAAACACAGAACGACGAAGTTGTTGGTTCGGCGATCAAATGGTCGTTCGGGGTGTTTCTCGCGCTGGTGGCAGCAGGTGTATTGATCTGGCTGCTGACGAAAAAGCCGCCGGAAGTTGTCATCGAAAAGGCAGGACCGACGGAGTTACCGACAGAGCGAGTCAAACCGACACTGGAGATCCCCGAAGTACTCTTCACGGAGATCACTGACGAGGCTGGTGTCGATTTCGTTCATGAAAATGGTGCCGACGGGGACAAGTTGCTTCCGGAAACTATGGGCGGAGGAGGAGCGTTTTTTGACTTCGACAACGACGGCGATCAGGACTTACTGTGCATCAATTCCAACGTCTGGCCGTGGGCCAAACAGCAACCAGAGAAGCTTCCAACGTCCGCACTTTATGCCAATGATGGAACAGGGAAATTCACCAATGTCACGGCAGGTTCGGGACTGGATGTTCCGATGTACGGCAATGGTGTCGCCTGTGGAGATTTCGATAACGACAATGATGTCGATGTGTTCATCAGTTGCCTTGGACTGAACCGCCTGTTTCGTAATGACGGTGCTGGCAAGTTTTCAGACATCACTTCTGAGGCCGGTGTCGGCGGCAGTGAGACCGAGTGGAGCACGAGTTGCGGTTGGTTCGACTACGACAACGATGGCGACCTCGACTTGTTTGTGGCCAACTATATTCAGTGGTCCCGTGAGCAGGACTTGTCTATGGAGTTCACTTTGAATGGAACTCTGCGAGCCTACGGTCGACCCACAGATTTCACGGGAGCGTTCCCTTATCTTTATCGCAATGAGGGAGAAGGTCGCTTTACGGACGTCTCTGAGAAGTCCGGGGTTCAGGTGCGAGATCCGAATACGAAGGTCCCTGCTTCTAAGTCTCTGGGAACCACTTTCTGCGACGTGAATGGCGACGGGCGACTGGACATTGTCGTGGCCAACGACACCGTCCAGAATCTGCTGTTCGTTAGTCAGGCCGATGGGACCTTTCTTGAGTCCGCCGCAACCGCGGGAGTGGCCTTCGACAATGCTGGATTGGCTCGCGGTGCGATGGGAATTGATACGGGTTGCTTTCGAAATACAGATGCAATTGGGATCGTGATCGGGAACTATGCGACGGAAATGACGGCGTTGTACGTGTGTCAGACTCCGGGGTCCGAGGTTCCGGTTTTTCGCGATGAAGCGGTCTCCAACGGCATCGGTCCCGTCACTCGTACTGACCTGAAATTCGGCGTGCTGTTTCTGGACGCAGATCTCGACGGTCGACTGGATCTGTTTGAGAACAACGGGCATCTGGAAGAAGACATCAAATTAGTTCAGGCCAGCCAGCAGTATGAGCAGCCACCGCATCTGATCTGGAACTGCGGCACCGAGTTCGAGAACGAGTTTGTCATGCTGGCTGAAGCGAAGACCGGAGCAGACTTCCAGAAGCGAATGGTGGGTCGAGGAGCCACGATGGCCGACATCGATCGTGATGGAGATATGGATCTGGCATTGTTCAGCTCAGGTGGTAAGCCGAGATTGCTCCGCAACGATCAAAAGTCCGGGCATCACTGGCTGCAGTTGAAACTGCGGGGCACAACCTGCAATCGCGATGCGATTGGAGCCGAAGTGAAAGTCACGTTGCCGGATGGAACCGTACTGACTCGTCTAGTCATGC
>CAIXQV010000147.1 GCA_903921605.1 uncultured Planctomycetaceae bacterium
GACTTTGAGAACAACGTGCCCATTGCCTTGGTTGATTTCCCTTCAGGAAACGGAAAACGCGGAAAGATTCGCTTGCGTTCGTGACTCAATGTCACGACATAGAAATACATCTTCCACGGCGAGTTCGCTGTTCCGTTCAGGATTGCTAGTCCTCTCAAGGGATTAGATTCATTCGAGAATTCAGGTTTCCAAGTGCCACGCCTCGACTCGGCCAAGTGAGCCTGGCGAAATGACTGACAAAATGATTTGAAAACTGATGCTCCCGAGCGAGATGTCACTCCAATAATTAGTGGGCACATTCGGAACAGATTTGGAATATCCTTTTCTCTGGGGTCGATCAAAAACTTACCAGGCTTGAATTCAACAATATGCGTCGCTGTTTCAAATGTTTTTGACTCCGCGTCGTCGATGAGACGATACTTGTAGACGCCGAAGCTATCAAAAAACTCTCCATCGCGGAACACATCCGCCTTCCGCTCGGAACCGACAGTTTGCAACGGCTGCCCGCTCAGACGAAAATCGAATCCTACTGAGCCATCTTCAGCTCGTCCATCAATAAGGCTCGCGAAGGCAGGGTGCAATGACAGCGACACTTCATCACCATCCTGCAGGATCAGAGGGATTATACATTTCTCTGCATTTTCAGGACCATCCGGCAGTTTGAACAGAAGCAAATCGTGTTGTGGGTATTTAAAGTTTGCATTGTTCAACACTAGTTTGAAAGGGTCTGGCGGCACGCTGTCCACTGGAGTCTTGTCTTTCACCGTCGGTATTGTGTTCTCCATTGCCTCTCTTGGTGGCAATGCGGCATCGGCTGAAGGTACCACTTGACCGTCTGTAGTGGAAAACTTGCCGACAGCACCAACTTGAGACACCGCTGCTGTTTCGGCTTCTTTAACATCCGGTTTAGCTTTTAGATTCTCCGTCAGCGTCCCACTTTCCTGTCGCGGCGGATTTTTAATTCCATCGCCTGTAATATTCGGAACGGTAACTTTTCCAGATACTATGGGAGGAGTACCGTTGTTCATTTTTGTCACGACAAGGTAAGTCACGCCGCTTGCAACAACCATCATTAATAGCGATCCAGCAGCGTACAAGACCAACGTCCATCGCCGACTTTTTCTGATCGGTTTATCAAATAAATCCGGTGGCCCACTTCGGGAGCCAAAGGGAATCGCTGGGGCTGTTGGATTGAGCGTCGGGATTTCTGGTAAGCCGCCTAAGCCCAGACTCTCATCACTGCGGCCAAGCGCCGGAACGACTTGTCTTTTTGGATCGGCCTGAACCTGCGGTTGACTGCGATTTGGAATCCTGGGCTCCGGAATGTCAGATTTGCCTGATACCACGCAGGCTGTTCGTGCATGCGCAACCAGCGGTCCGCCATCCGCTTTTCCCATGCCTTTCGTCAAATCCACAACCTTGGCCCTCGCATCATTCCGCAGCCCTGTCGCTTCCGGCGTGTCATCGAGAACAAAGCGAAGTTGACACTCAGTGCCTGCTAACAGTTTTGTGAAGTAGGTGCTATACGTAACGGACCAGCGTTGAGTCGGCGGCAGCAGGTCGAGAGCTTCCCGCACCAGCGTCAACGTATCAGTGCCTGCAGAGAAAATGACCGAAACCGGAGCTTTGTCTTTCATCAATTGCTCGGCAACCCAACCCGCCCAACCGGAATCGCCAGTCGCGGTTTTCCATGCTTTCAGATCGACAGATTTCGGAAGTGTCGGCACCGGCAGATTGCGTGGCGGCACATTACTAACATTGCCATCCCACTGCGTGACGAATACGCCGTCGTCTTCCATCAATCGAGCGGGGCCAGCCACGAATCGCGTTATGTCTTCAAACATCAAGTGGTGAGCCAGCTTGTTCGATCGTCCAGAATAGTCCTGGCCAGCATCGGAGACTCGCGAAATGACGTGTGCGTTCTTGCCGCCAATTCGCAGCGTCACATGCGAATAGTTCACAGGGTTGTGCTGAGCTCGGGGATCC
>CAIXQV010000148.1 GCA_903921605.1 uncultured Planctomycetaceae bacterium
CATCCAGATGAAAACATTGTCAACACCACCCGTCTTCTGGTTCACCTTGAGATCTTCGGCGAAAACATCCTGCGAAATTCCCTTGGCCGGGTTTGACTTCACGGCCACCACAGGACGGTGTTGTAAAGTTGCCTGGTCGGCGATGATCCTGCCGTAGATTGTTCCCCAATTTCCTTCCGGCACCTCGATATCGTCTACAGAGAAAACCGGAGCTTCAAGGTTTTCGTCGACGATCATATTCACATTCGAATCTGAGATGATTCGTGGTTCGACATCCTGCTCTTCCAGCTTCACAGATCCAGGCTCCCCGCTGAGCTTAACAGGAATCACGACTGGCTCGTGTTCGGGAATCATGTCAACGCAATGCAGTTCGTATTCGCCAGCGGGCAAACGGCAATTCAGCGTGGCCAACGTTGCGTAGATATTAGTTTCTATCGTGGCCCTGATCTCAGCCAGTGTTCGCTGCTCCTCGTCGGTAATAATCCAGCGAAATGATCGTGGAGGCTTCTCGCTGTTGAAGGTGTAGGTTGCCTGCACATGAACCAGAGGTTGCAGCTTGAGTTCAACTGGTTTGTCGAGTCCCGACAGAGGCAGAGAACGGAAGCTTCCGAAGCGGTACGTTCGTTCAAAAACGAACAGAGGCATAAGTGATTCCGGATTGCTTTGGTGGAGTATGCTTGCGAAATGCGGCGACTGCAGGCGGAATTCTCCTCCGCGTTTGCTCCAGTTCTGTCCTGCATCGGACACAGTGCGAATTGGAAACTCCGGCAGTCCAGTTTTTGCAAAGACCACAGGTTCCGATGTCAGAAACGCGTCACTCATCGGTCGTTCTTTGTCATCAAGAACCCGGCCTGCGATGATTGGCAGCATCACGATGGTCACCGCAGCGTTCGGCTTTCCTTTCCACAACGTTTCTCGAAATCCCTCAGCACTGACTTCAAGTGAGCAGCTGTTTGTCGTTAACGAAGGCAGTTTGGTGACACCATCCGCATTCGTCCGGAAAATTTTTAGCTCGTCCTTTGTGTTGGTTGGCGCCAATACGACCGCATTGGCAACTGGTCGCCGAAGATGATCAACAACTGTGATGGAGAACTCCGCGTCGCATTGCGTTTCATCCGCGAATGCGGCCGGTCCCATGATCGCCAGTAACGCGAGCAGCAAACGATGCATGAGGAATCTCCGAAACGCGGTGTTGATTGAGTCACATCCTGCGGCTGGGCGGTAAACGAAATCAATCAACTATCCCATAAGTTCAATGGGAAGAGTTGCTTTACTTGCCCGATGCCTCATCGAGATAAACCGTTAGCCACTCCGCCATGCGTTCAAACGACTGTTCCGAAACGCTGTGGCCTTCGTGATGATTCAGGAGCCCAAGTTGAGTCGGTTCGCCGTAAAGTTTCCAGACCGGAAGAGCCGCATTGATCAGAGGCCAGCTTCGATCTCCATCAGCTGCTCCCGGGCCGGACTCGCCGCCCAGAATCAGAAATGGGCGAGGAGCAATCAGACCCAGTAACTGATGATGATTCAGCGGGAACTCGGTATCTCGAATGGCTTCACCGAGATACCAGGAGGCATCCCAGTTTGTTGATCGAAATCCAATGCCACCCTCGCTGGCCGCCGCTGCTGTGATGCGTTCATCAAAGGCCGCAAGATACAGAGCTTCCTTCGCACCAAGCGAATGACCAATCGCACCAATTCGTTTGCGATCGACCTGTGGCAGAGATTCCAGAACATCGATACCGCGCATGGCATCGTACAGCATCTTGGCCATGCCGGTTGTTTTCGGATGTCGCTCTCGGTGTTTCTCAACGGCTTCATTCAGGCTGCTGACGTCCTGCCAGAGAAAGCAGCGAGGACAGAAAACGATAAAGCCTCTTTGGGCAAGTGCCAGTCCAAACTGTTTTGTATCCTGTCCGCTGATTCCGGCGATATCATCGATGGTTGCGTTTGTCGTTGGGTGCATGGCCAGCACTGCAGGATACTTTGCTATGCTATCCACCGCCGCTTTCGGTACCAGCAAGTAGCCTTCGACAAAGATCCCGGGTTCGCCTTCATAGCGGACCAGTTGTCGAGTAATCGTGGGGAGCGACTCGGTCTTGAGAATCTCCAGGGCCACCGCGGGACGAGGCTCCGGCATCGGTCCCAGGAACTTGATCCATCGATCATGGATTGTTTTGCGGTGCTTCTCCCACTCCTGAATCGTCGTAATAGGTTTTCCGTCCGCGTCCTGCAGAAGCATCTCAACCTTGCCGAGATTCTCCACCACTGGGATCACCGGAGCTGTTGTTACCTCTTTGAGCCATGGAACATCATCCGCATTTCCGCTCGCTGAGGAGAGTATCGCACCGGCGACAAACGCAGCCGAATATCTGACCATGGATCGAATCACGTTCCATGATCCGCGATCACTGAAATTGCTCATAGATACTCCTCGACAGACGCAATGAAAACCGCCTAGCGTGAGTGTCAGGTATCTCGGCTTAAGGAGTCAAGGCACGAGTGGCGAGGAATCTTCCGGCAAGTTGCAGAACCATACACGTTGTTGAAAATCTGTTTTGTAATTGAACGTGAAGTTCTTTCTGCTCATCAGAGGGGTAGAAAGAAGACCGCAGTTTCCCCGGAAAATCATGAATAACCGCGTGCTTTTGTAAAAATGCCCCTCGGGAACCAAAGTTGCGGATTGAATCTCCAGCAATTCTGTGGCAATACTCAGTAAGGTGTTCTTGTGTATAGACTTTACTGATTGATGGCCTCCGACAGAGCGTACCCGGTTGGTTTCTTCGGTTTCATCATTCTTAATGCTTATTGCCAGTTCAAACGGTGTTTTTCGAGGGGAAAACACACTGAAGGAAACTCGAAATGAAGCGACGTTCGCCTGTCTTGCGTCGATCCCCGTCATCTGGGTTCACATTGATTGAACTGTTGGTTGTCATTGCAATCATCGCAATTCTCATCGCCTTGCTACTGCCAGCTGTCCAGCAGGCTCGTGAGGCCGCTCGTCGAACGCAGTGCAAGAATAATCTGAAGCAGATTGCCCTTGCCGCTCATAACTTTCACGACATTTACGAGAGATTTCCTGCCGCAAACATCATGGAATGGCATAACGAGACCGGCCGAGATGGAGTTTTTGAGCCCGTGACTGCGGGGTATCCTGATCCGGACACATCACCCGGAATCGGAGTTTTGCCACAGTTGCTGCCCCAGCTTGAACAGTCGAATCTCTATGCAAAAATGGGCACGACCAAAGGATTTGATGACCACTATCTCGCTGGGAGTGTTGTTGGGAACTACAAGACTCCGGGAGCGGCCTGGTACAACGATGCGGCCTCATTTGCTCTGGCACAAACAAGAATGCCGATGTTCGAGTGCCCTTCTGATCCGCAGGCGGGTAAAGATTTTGTTTTGTGGCATAGTTCCGGGTATTTTCCGGCATCAGTGATCTACTGCACCAGTGGCTTCGTTGTGTTCGGCATCAATGATCCGAGTGATGATAATCTGAAAGCAACCAACTATGTCGGTGTTGGGGGAATGATCGGTGGCGGTCGCTGCAGCGTCCAATGGGACCTGAATGGTGATGGTTCCGTCGACGTTCCTAATCTCCATGACTGGAAAGGTGTCTTCAGTGTTTCAAGATTGAAGGTCAGCTTTCGGGATTTGACCAGAGGCACCAGTAACGTACTGATGTTTGGTGAAGCCACCGGTGGAAAAAGTCTGGGCTTTTCCTGGATGGGCGCGAATTTCATTCCTTCTGTCTGGAACAAGTATGTTGACAGCGCGGGGGTTCCGGATCCTGCGAATCCGAATCCAGCCAATCTCACCTCGACTGATGCCGCTTATGGTTTCAGCAGCTTTCACACGGGCGGCTATCAATTTGCACTGGGTGATGGTTCCGTTCGATTCATCTCTGAAAACATGGACAAGAACACGTATTGGGCAATTTCCGCGATGTCCAATAGCTGGGTAAATGGCGAGTTCTGATTCAGAAAGGTGTGGTCTCTTTATGTCTCGAATCCTTCTGGCGATTTGCCTGATCAGCAGCATCTGTGGTTGTGGAGGAAGTGGCCAGCCGGAAGAGCCGACCAATCCGGACCCACCGCCGGGAGCCAGGTTCAGCGGATCCTCAGCCAACAGTAAGGCCGGGATTGGTGAGAAATAGGACCGTGCAGGATTTTAGCGTTGGAAGACCAGCCAGAGACTGCTCCCCACGGAGGCAGTCTCTTTTTATCTATGCCTGAATGGCCTGTTGAGGCCGTTATGCACAGGGAAGTGTGCGGAAAATCACAGCAAATATGTCACCACTTCCGAGATTAGCGTCAGGTTCGATCTTGACCGAAAATCGCAAAACAAGCAGAGTCCAGAACGCTGGGCGCCAGAGATCGGCAAGGAGTGCCTGTCCAGTCTGGTTGTTGATTGAGCCCCGCCCTGCCTGTTTCGCTGGAAACTGATGGGATGCTGACCCCGATTCACCTGCCATGGAAGGATGGTGAAAAATGCAGATTCGACGTATGGCCTCTGGCCTGTTTATTCTCGCGTATCTGATGTGCCTTGCCTGGGGCGTCGGCGCCCACGCTCTGAAAGTTGGTTTGGCCGGCAATACATCCAGCTATTTCTGTGTCTGGGATATGTTCTGTGGCTGGCAGGCCTATGACAATCGGACTCGCATCATCGGAGAAGACTCCAACGGAAACTACTACGCCGTTGAAGAGCCGTGGGGGGCCTTCACTCCTTTTGGCAACGTCGCGCGAGTTCACTATGACGTCAGCAATAACCTGATCTCGCGACACATCAAGAATGTGCTTGACCATTCGCAACATGCCGGGATTGATCGTGTCTATGTGGTCCAGGAAATCTGGCCCAAGCAGTTCAATGTTCCGGACCAGCTGTGGTCCAATTATTTTCATGAACCCAAAGACAAAACGTCCTATTACAACCTGCGTTCAATTTGTGATGCCAGCGGGATGCCGGTCGAAAGTTATCCGGATTGGTTTAATGCTCAGACCCTAAACTGCATCGCCGACAATCCGCGACTGCAGCGGGCCGCTGAACGGGCAACACCATACTACAACACGTTTTTCAATCCGAGTGAGTTGAAGGTGCAGCGATCGACGTTTCGGAGTTCTGCCGACGGGCTGAATACAAACTGAATTGATTTTCAGAGATTAGTTCAGACACGGCGATCAGGTTTTGTTCTGTCAGCAGGAGGCTTAGGGCATGAAAACAACAACATCAGGGACCTCAAGGTTCGGCGGTCTGAAGGCATTCTTCTTCGCAGAGCAGTCACCGTATGGTCTTGCCCTCGTTCGAATGTTTCTGACATCAGTCGCGCTCGTTCCGATGATTCGCAGGTTTCCGCGCGTGCGTGAACTGTTCTCCTCCGACGGTGCGCCGCAGCAGTTGGCGGAGCTATTCGGACAGGGACGACCACTTCCTGAGCTTCCTCCGGCATTTGCGGCGGCTCTCTATGGTGTCATGATCTTCGCGCTGATTTGCGGGGTCTTTGGCTTCAGAACTCGCATGGCATTCCTGATCGGAGCGCCTTTGTACCTCTATTTTAACCTGCTGGATGCTGTCAGCACGATGACGAAGTACTCGGTCATGGCTTCGCATATGTTTCTGATGCTGACTCTTTCCAACTGCGGGTCTGTCTGGTCCATTGATGCCATTCTACGGCGTTGGAAAGAAGGCCCGGCAGCGACTGCGATTCCTCCGCGATTCCCCGTCTGGCCAGCTCGTCTGATTCAGATGTTGTTCTGCTTTGTTTACTTCGGCGCCGCCATTACCAAGATTCAGACTCAGGCATTTTTCAGCGGTGAGCAGATGCGTTACTGGATGCTCAGTAACTGGAACTATTCTAATCCATTTGGCGAAGTGCTTGCCATGTGGACACCAGTGTTGTTGGCCTGTGGATACATCACTGTTGTCTGGGAGATCACCTTCCCTTTCCTCGCCTGGCGTCCGGCAGGGCGCTACTTTGCACTGGGGGTCGGTATCCTGTTTCATATCATGACATGGATCACTTTGGGCCTCTACATTTTCCCACTGATCTGTATCAGTGGCTATCTGTCGTTTCTGATGGAAGATGACATCGTAGCCATTCGACGTTTCGTACACCGGGTCCGTCTTCCCACATCACTGCTTGGATTTCCTCGATTCGCGATCGCTCGCATAATTGAAATGCGTCCGCAATCCGTGCCCTCATCAATTCTGTGGATTGGCCTCGCTGTTTTGGTGGCGGTTGCATCAGCAGAAGCGGATTATCGCATGGATGTCTACGGAATTCGCAGTAACAATGGGCCGCTGGCTCTGCGAAAGATCGACAGCCGTGAAGCTCTGGCAATGATCAATAATCCGAAGCCACTTCGAGAGAAGGACAAGTTCTTCTCATTCGATATCGGAGATATGATGGTCGGTGGGCAACTGGGCAATCGACGAAACACATTTGAATTTGGTGATACGATTATCGCTCATTGCAATATTAATCCACCTCACGAAGACATGTGGGTCGATTGCGTTGTTGAAGATTCAGATGGTCGCATCGTCGACAGTTCAGGGCACTATGTGACTCGTGAGCAGCTATTCGCGAACTTCAATTACGATGCTGGAAACAAGCTTGTCCCTGGTGAATATTGGATGGTGCTGAAGAGTTCCGGCAATGAGGTTGCTCGTCGCCCGTTTACTCTCACCGGTGATCCACAGGCACTTCCGACGATGAGCGATTTTGTGACGAACTGATTACCGGGAAGTGTTTCAGTAATTCTCCCGAGGTCCTGTCCAGAACGGCCTGTTGCTGCAGCCACCCCGGTTCTTGCCATCAGTCAGCGGTCAGGCAATTCTGCTGTCGATCCAGTTTGGGGATGATCCTGAACTGGTCCAGTTGACTGCAGAGGCCGATGTCCGAGTCGTATCCGAGGCTCACGAGGTTTCTTCCCCCCTGCGTATCACGCATCGCTAAAGTCAAACGCTCGCAAACTGCGCAATGCTGATCTGCCGGGTCAGTCCCGCCTTGTGCGACGTCTGCAACTTTCTTTCGCCACAGCGACCATGCCATCACCGCGCTGTCGTTAAGGACCCATCTGCTGGAGACTTCGCTTTCGGGCGCGTTATTCCCGATCAGAACATCGACAACCGATCCGGCAAACAGAACGTCCTCACCCGTGACGATCCCATCAGTGCCTGCACAAATGAGATGAGTGTCGCGTTGCTCCTGAAGTAGCCGATCAGCGATCATCGCACGATTCAGGAAGGCTCCGATCAAAATGGTTGCGGCAGGCGATGCTTTCAGAATCGCTTTTGTACCATTGGTCGTTGTAAAGACGACGGTCCGGCCAGCGACAGCGGCTGGGCTGTACTCCGCAGGCGAATTCCCAAAGTCGAATCCCTGAATCTTCACGCCGCCTCGTTCGCCACCCAGGATTATTGACTCGTTGGGCGATTGTTCTCGCAGGCGAAACGCTTCATCGGTGGTCCCGCACGGGATCACTCGTTTGGCTCCGTTCTGCAGCGCTGTGATCATCGTCGATGACGCGCGAAGGATATCGATAATGACGGCGGTCCCGCCGTTCAACGCGTCTGCTTCAATTAACGATGGCAGCAGGTGAACGTGGAGTTGATGGCTCATGAAACCTGGTCCTTCGCGTGGCAACGCCTCTGCCAGACTATTGTGGCAGTCGGCAGCAGTGAGGGCTGCAGGGGCCGGCTTCCGGCGGAGGACATGAGGACGCCATGGAGAGACTGCCTGATGCGACTCGCCCTGCCGCAGCACTCATCAGCTTGTCCATCTTCTTTGAGCCACATTTTGGGCACGCCGGTTTTTCGGTGCGTCCAACAAGAAGTTCAGCGTGGTGTGAGCATTCCTCACAGAAGAATTCAAACAAAGGCATTTTCGAGATCCTGTCGACAGGCTTTACTGGTTCGTGGCTGGCTTACCGACCGCGAACGAAATGTTCTGAAATTGCAGCGACTGGCACAGATCATACACATCGATAAAAGGTTGTACTCGCACATCATCGTGGATGTTCAAAATGATCCTGGATTCCGGATCGACCGCCGCTAGTCGCTGAAGTCGATCCTTAAGCATATCCGGGCCAGCGAGTCGTTGTTCTTCCAAAAAGACAGCGACAGAGTCCTGTTCCGGTTCAATCCGAATCTGGATCGCCGGATGCTGCCAATTATCGGGATCTTCTGCAGGTTCCTGAGGATCCGCCGCCTCTGTCGTTCCTTTGAGTTCCGCAGGCAACAATCGATCCGCAGTGCCTCCTACGGATGCGCAAATAAAGAATACAAGCAGCAGGAAAACAACATCAATCATGGGAGTCATCGTGTCGCCATCCTGCGAACCCAGATGCTTTGGCCGACGTGGTATCTTCATGCGACGTCTCCTGACGGTCTTCAGACGGATGTTTCACTCGGAGGCGAATGAAACTCATTCCAGCGTCGCCACGCATAACTCCATTCAATCCACATTCGCATGACCGACCAGAGTAATCTCATGCGTTCCAGTTGATCGGCAGGCAATCGCGTCTGCAGGGCCTGGGCTTCTCTCGCCGCCATGTCCAATCCCCAACGGCGTGCAAGAAGTCGGCACAGGCTGTCTGCGGAGAGATCCATTTCGTTGGAATCTTCATCCAGATCTTCGAAGGCCGCCACTTCTCGATCGTCTTTGATCAGTCCAGCACCGTCTGCTGTTACGAAAAACTCAAACATGCGTGATCGATAAGGATCAACTTCCAGTGGTCGAGTATTCGCCTGAGCTTCCTGAATGAGTGTTTCCAGCCCGTTCAGGATTTCACGAGCGATAAATCGAGCAGGGTTGTTTTTCTTGTTATCGTCGCTTGTGGAAATGTCCTCGGAATTCATGGGGAGCCCGGCAGAAAAAGTGAATGAACATCAAATGCGGTGCAGGACATAGTGCCAGTCAGATCTCAGAAAAAGCGTCAGGCAGTCCGCGTGCCTGAGAGTCTAAGCGTCTGAGACATCGGTTGAGGTCGCCCGGAGGCGGTGCTGCAGATGACACTGAAACGTTTTCGTGTATCACAACACGAAGTCGTGCGACAGGTCAGCATTCTAACTGCGACATGCATACGTCGCAACGAGCCACTATTTGCAGGATTCGCTCAAAAGATCCCTGGTGCAGACCGAGGGTTATGGCTCGTTTGCGGGTTTCTGAGGTTTCGCGGGGCGAAAGAATCTCTTCGATTCATTCACTGCCGTGCGACGAGTCGTAATGCGGACGAGCAATGTCATGAGGTAATTCTTCCAGCCAGGCACAACATACTGCCGGCGTTTCTCAAGAGATTTCAAGGCCGTTTTGACGACTTTTCCTGGTGGATGCGAAGTGTGTTTTTCCAGCCAGCCGGGGACGCCGGCGAGGTCAAAGAATTCCGTTCGAGTGACTCCGGGGCACAACGCCATGACCGTGACTCCTCGACTGCGAGCTTCCGCCCACAGGGCTTCACTGAAATGGAGGATATAAGATTTACTGGCGGCATAGGCGGCCATGAAGGCGACAGGTTGAAACGCTGCCTGAGACGACATATTGATAATGGCCCCGTGCCCTTGTGACAGCATCCCGGGTAGCACTCGATAGGTCAAATCGGTCAGTGTCATCAGGTTGAGATTGAGCATCTTCCGGACTTCTTCCGGAGTTGTTGTTTCAATCTGACCGATCAATCCCATTCCCGCGTTATTGATAAGCAGCTCAATCTGCACACCAAGACGCTTGACCTCTTCCATGAGTCGTCGACCGGAGTCAGGGTCGGCCAGATCGACGGCCACAATATGACAACGTGTGCCATGTCGAGTGTTCAGGTCAGTCGCGAGCTCAGTCATCTTGTCTTTGCGACGAGCTGCCAGGATCAGATGCATTCCGCGGCCGGCCAGCTGCACAGCGAACTCCGCGCCAATTCCGGATGAAGCTCCGGTAATCAATGCCCAGCGATCGTTGTAGGAATCCAGCACGCGGCGAATCTCAGAGGGGTGAGTAGACCGCGTCTCCCGGAGAATACGGCCTGTTCGTGAATTGCGATGCCGTAGTCTAATGCTTTTCGGAGATCCCGAAAAGTGGTCCGAAATCCTTGCTGAACGCAATCGTCAGGATCGGCCGACACAACCTTTGACCATACCCTTCCAGCAGCTGACATCAAACGGCCAGTAGATCAAAGATCGCGCGTACCAACTGATAGCCTGTCGCGGTGACGAGGAGGCCAGAAACCATGCCGAGCATCGTTCAGCATTCGCGAGAGCTTTGCGACGGACAGACCATGACACCTGCTGACCGCGGTCAGAGTCAAGTGCTCGCTGTAGAGCCAACAGCCTCAGATTGCGCATCCGGACATGGTTCTTTGAAAACGAACCGGGCCGCCAGCGATACATGGTGACGGGTTCTGAAACAGCGGCGAACTTACTTCCAGCCGCAGCGGCTTTGAGCCAAAGATCCCAGTCTTCTGCAAGCACAGGCGATTCCGTAAACCCCTGAATCCTGTCGAAC
>CAIXQV010000149.1 GCA_903921605.1 uncultured Planctomycetaceae bacterium
ATCTCGCTCAGGCAAAATCCCTTCCGCTCAGCCAGATCAAGAAGGGCATCACGGCCGAACAACTGGAGAAACTCGCTCCTCCAGGCACGATCGTCTACCTGCACTGCGCTGCGGGGGGACGCTGTGTTCAGGCAGCAAAGCTGCTCAACAAATCAGGCCGTGACCTGCGGGCGCTCAAACCGGGCTACGATGACCTGATTGAAGCGGGATTCCCGAAAGCCCCGTAATCGTTGCATCAGGGACCATCTGTGATCAGACAGAGACCTGAGACTCGCTGAATAACCCACCCGCTTGTTTGGCTCCTGGTTTCGACACCCGCCCCATGATGAGATTTGACTTAAGTATTTGAGTTGGATGTCTTCCCCGGCTCCTCAGTCCTGGCGATTTGCTGGTGAAGAGGTCTCCAAATCCAGAACCTCATGAATGTCAGAGCGTTCTTTTGCTTGATCGCGATCATGTCATCGAGCCAGATCAGGTGGCATGAACTCGATACTGGTGGGGAGACCAAGACCGCATTATCATTCCATTGTATGGCCCGAAACGCGTTCGCGAACGGCATCTGTTGTCCATCATCAAATCTACAGGTCACTGAATGAGTTCCAGCAAACGAGAACCCGTCCTCACGACGGCGCCTGGTGCGGCGGCCCTGCCCCAGCGGTATTTGTCGCTCGATCAGTTCCGCGGGTACGCCGTTGCCATGATGTTCGTCGTGAACTTCTGTGGCGGTCTGAGGGCGATCCCTGATTGGATCAAGCACCACGACAACTTCTTCAGCTTTGCTGATTCGATTATGCCGGGATTTATGTTTGCTGCCGGTTTTTCATACCGGTTGACGATGCTCCGTCGAATCCCGCGTGATGGAGCGAAGGCTGCTTATCTTCACGCCATTTTGCGTGGGTTGGGACTCGTGGTTGTGTCGCTTGCAATCTACGGTTTCAATGATGAATTGGGCAAGACTTGGGCCGACGTGACCAAAGAACGCGTCTGGGATTTTTTCGCGGGGCTGGTGAAAGCGAATCTTTGGGAGACGCTGGGGATTATCGGAGTCAGCCAGATCGTTGCACTACCGTTCATTGCTCGCAGCACTAAGGTTCTGGCTTTGGGGGCAGTGGGCCTGATGATCGGGCATATGATTTTCTCCTATTCCTTCAACTTTGAATTTATCTACGGTCAGCCAAACTGGATGAACGATTATTGGGGGATCCCCCAGAAGGGTTGTTGGGACGGTGGTGTTTTTGGGAATATGTGTTGGGCTTCGATCATGTTGTTTGGCGCACTCGCCCACGATGTCGTGATTAACCGCAGTCCGGGCAAGGCCGCAATGAATTTGTTCCTGTTCGGGGCATTGCTCACGGGTGCAGCCTATGGGTTGTCTTGCCTTTCCACTGCTTATGATGTCCCCTCCAGTACGAAACTGCGTGATCGTGATCTGGCTGAGAACCCCGTGTGGCCATCCAGCGAGCAGTTGAAGTCATTGAAACTGGCTCAGTGTCCATTCTTCATCGCCCCGCCGCCACGAAATGCTGGCGACCTGGCCAACCAGAACAAGCAACGGGAAGAGGCCGGCCAGGAAAAGCTTCCCGAAATTATACGCCCCTACAGCTACTGGATGATTAGCAAGCGGATTGTCTCGATGCCGTTTGCGATGTTTGCCGCGGGCTTCTCTATGCTGGTTCTGTCCGGGTTTGTGATCCTGTGTGACATCGGTGGGATTTCAATTGGCCTGTTCCGGACTTTTGGAACGAATGCTCTTGCGGCGTACTTCCTGCACCACAGTATCGAGATTGCCGTACACAATCTCGTGCCCAAAGATTCACCTCTGCCGATGTGTTTGCTCGGCCTGGCGATATTCTACATCACTACCTACGTCTTTATCCGATACCTGGAAAAGCAAAAGATCTTGATCAGGTTGTAGGAATGGCTGATGGTGCACTCACTCCATCAGCTCGTGTCTGAAAACTCAGCCCACCTGTTTGTCTATTGTGATGAAGAGGTGGGCTGGTTCTTTTGGATGAGCGTTTCTTGCGATCTGCGGCTTACTTCGACGGATCGGCCAGCAGGTCAATATGCGGAGCATAGGGATAATCGACTGGCTGATAGGAAATCGCCAGTTCCGGCGTCTGCAGCTGTTTGCCGCCCTGGTGTTTTGAGTTCAGGACCCGGTCGAGTATGCCACTGGTCAGAAGCGTACGTTCCACCGGATACGACGGTCGCCCCGTGTGGATCATACGTTCGATACTCTTCAGCAGGCAGGCAAAGTGCGGGTGGCGCGGGACGGTACGTTCGTCGAACGAGATGGCTGTCGGCTGGGGTTGCCCCTTGATCTTGAGACCAACTGATGTACCGCCGACGCAGCTGAGCATGAAGATCGCCGCGCGGAGCCCGTCGTTGTACTCGAACAGAAACATGGCTGCCTTCTCGTCCGTCCTCGGATCGGGTGTCCCGGACTTCGGCACAGCTGCGAATGCCGCTTCAAAGGCCTCTTTCGACACGACACCCGAGTCGACGGCCTTCCACATCTCGGTCCCTTCCAGGAACTGAGCCGACTTTACGCCGGTCTCTGCACCCTGGCGGCGTTCCAGGTGCCATTGCAGGAATTCCAAGGCGTGGAATCCGTAGATTTCCAGACCGCTGAAGCCGATCCCGACAGCAGCCTCGACCTCGGTCCCCATCGGGAGTGGGTGCTCCTGTAACCGATACCCCACGGGCATCGACGAGCCCGCCATGAACGAGACCTGGAGTTCGCGGGCCCGGTCGTACATCCAGCTGGCATCCGGCCAGCGCGGTCCCAGATGCTTGTCATTGAAGACCGGGACGACCTTGCCGTACTTCTCAAAGGTATTGGTGATCTCTTCAAAGAACCGGCGACGCGGGTAGAGCTGTTGTCCGATCTCGTTCAGCGGGTAGTCACCGTGCTCGCCGATGCTCAGGACACCATCGACGGGGATGCTGCTGCCGCC
>CAIXQV010000150.1 GCA_903921605.1 uncultured Planctomycetaceae bacterium
GGTCTCGCATCTGGCTTAAGTTCTCGAAAGAAGAACTCATTGAAGCTTGCGAAGTCATCCACCTTGCGCCGGAATTCGGATGGATCGAGTTCATACTGTTTGATGAACGGCGCAATTTTCTCTCGTGTCGAGGGCTGATCCATTCTCCAGCCATACCAATGAGAAAAGATCGCGCGCTTGACCAACGCGTGAAGTGACATGCGACCGGCCAAAGTTCCATAGGTCCAGCGCAGGGCTTTGTCGCCGTAGACTTTCTCCACGCAGGTGGAATTCTTGTAGCGGTCGAAATAAACGATGTCGTCCATGAGTTCACTTGTCATCAGAGCTGGAAAGCGGTCAGTCCGCTGAATGTTCCAAAAACTGACGACTGGTGTCATGTGTCAGCGATACAGAATTGCCAACTCCGACGTTCAATTCCAGCAAATTGCTCTATCCAATGATCTCTCGTCTCTGATTGACATAGTCCCAGACGACATAGCGATCCAGATCTTTGCCGGCCGTGAAGAAGACTCGCCCGCCGGTGCTTTCTGCCAATCGATGAGCAAACTGAACGTCTTCATGCGTCTGAGACCAGCTTGGCAGCAGGAAGATGTTGATCGTAATTCCTTCGCGTTTACACAGCATTCCTTCACGCTTTGTCGCTTCTTCCGTCAACGGATCCGGCGGGTAAAGCATGTAGAGCAAGCTGCCTTCAAAGTGCGCTGTTGGAAGTCCATCTGTGATCAGAATCACCTGACGGTTGGGAGTATCCTGCACCGACAGCATCTGACGAGCCAGCATCAGGCCATGCTGAATATTCGTAAAGTGCGGTGGAATATGCACCTCCGTGACATCGTCTCGACTCATGTCTGCGCGAAGGCGCACCACGGGAGTTGTGATGGTCGGAATCTTGGGCATCAACGAAATCAGTTCGCCGGGAGGCACCACTTTGGCAAACGTGTGGACATCAATGAAACGCAGGAAGTCACCGGGATACTCCGATGAGATCAGACCATTCAGCGCCAAGGCCATGCGTTTGACGTTGATGTACTGACCGTCGTAGCGCATCGAGCCGCTCATATCCATCAGCACCATCGTGGCACATTTCGGATTGTTGCGAGTTCGGTGAATCTCGATGTCACGCTGATCCAATCGCAGAGGACGAGTATTCCCCTGACGCAGCATGGCGTTCATCAGCGTCGATGGAATGTCCATCTGGCCAACAGAATCGCCAAATTCATAAGGCTTGGTCCGCTGCATCTCGACAACGCCTTCGCCATCAATTGGTCCCTGATGCCGACCGGATCGTGACGCCTGCAGATTGCTGAAAATCGTTTGCAGCAGGCGTCCCTGAAACAGCTTGTAAGCCTTTGGAGACAATTGAACCCGGCCGTCCTGATTCGCCAGTCCCTGATTCTCCATCATGTCCTTGAGGTACTTCTGCACTTGTTCCTGAAACTTGTTCAGATTCGCGATGGCTTCCGGGTCCGCGAACTCACTGAGGTCCTCAAGATCAATGATGGCCAGTTGAGCATTCTCTTTGGCGTTTTCGAGTTGCTTCAGAAGCTCGTCAATCTTCCGCAGCTCTTCAAGAATCTCGATCGCCTCGGGAACTGTCATCGATTCACGACCCGTGAACGGATACTTCGCCGCGAGATGGTCCACCTGATACTTGTCGCCTAACGTCTCCATCAGCCCGACGAGCTTGGAAGCAAAGTCCGGATCTGTCCTCTCGGCGCGATACCAGAGACTTTCCATGGGATAGATTTGCTCTTCCTTGACCGCCTGCCAGAACGATTTCGAATACTTGGCGGGCGGGCGACACTTTTTCGCATCATCAGCAAATTGCCGCAGAGCTTTCTTCTGAACCGTGTTTGTTTCGTAAGTGCTGAGAATCTTTTCCTTTCGCTCCTGCAACATGCGAATCAGAGCATCCAGGCTTGGCCCGAGTCCTGCGAACTGACCGGGATCGAGCTTGATCGCTTTCGCCAGTTCCTCCTCGGTGAACTCACGCATGGAGCCGTAGGTCAGCATGTGCTCAAACGCGGGGGAAACCAGATCGGGAGGCGGCGAACTCGGCGACGGAAACGATTTCGGATCATACTGCTGATAAGTATGAATGACGCCGCCGCGATGCCGATTCGGTGATTCGTTGGACTGAGTCATAATAAGCGGTTTCCGGCAGCCTTGATGTCGCCAGACCTGTCATGACAATGACAAGATCCGCACA
>CAIXQV010000151.1 GCA_903921605.1 uncultured Planctomycetaceae bacterium
CCATAGGATTTGACCCAGGCAACCGGCACGTGGTAGGGGGCGGAAGGTTTGCAGCGAGACATATCAAGGCTCATCAGAACGCGAACTTTTTCCGGCTGCCAGTTCTTGTACTGGTAGATCTCGTCTTTGATGGTGAATTCATTGCCAAACGGTTTCATCGTGGGATGCTCGGGTTCATGAACCGTTATTGTTACGGTGTCTCCGGCATTCCACGGATGGCCGTTGAATGTTCCTCCCACCATGTCCCAGTATGGTTGATAGTCACCGTAAGTGTCTGCTGCTGAGTGAAACCCGATAAAACCGTGACCCTTCGCTGTAAGCCATTCTTTAAAGAAGTAGTCGCGATCCTGTTCTGTGATGGGTAACGAGCCTGTCGTGTAGAACATCACAATGTCATAGTTCTGCAAGTTGGCTTTCGTGAAATCAGCGGCGACATCCTGAGTACAGTCGACGGTGAACAGCCCTGTCTTCTGGCCAAGTTCGATCATCGCAATTTCCGACACCGCCAGTTTTTTCTCGGCTTCCGTTCCATCAGGGCGCCGTACACTGCCATGCATGAAGCCCTGACTTTGGGTCACCATCAGGATTCTGGATTTTGCTTTTTCACTCGCGGTCAGTGACGGAGATATCAGGGAAAAAAATGTCAGAGCCGCCAAACAACAAAGTCTCAAAAACAACATGAATATCTCCCGACCAGGGTGGTAGCTTCTTTTTAGTTCTCGTCAGAGGCCATCTGTCTCTGAAGTTCAGACCATTGTCTACTGAGCACAGATTGTTTTCCAGGGATCAGAGTCTTTGAAAGGATCAAACAGTTCCGCCAGCCCGGCGGTCGCGAGTTCTGATCCCGAAACGAATCTTCCCGGGCGCGTCCATCCATGCAGAGTGGACTGCTCCACACCGAATAATTCGAGCAGCAGCGTATCGAGACGTGCTTCCAGATCCTTAAAATGACGCGCCCATTCCGTGGCTTCCTCAAGCCGTACATCTTCATCCGACTGCCATCGCATTGGGTGGAACAGGAGTGTGGAATGCGGAGTGACAAGCCGTTTTTGGCAGGCAGCAAATGGCAGCAAAGCGGCTGAGGAACACTCTCCGATGACAACTCCGGTTACTCGCAGCCCACGGACTCGCATCAGCGTAGCAAGGGCGAGGCCTGTATAAACACTGCCACCGCATGAATCAAAGTACATCAGACCGCGGCTGTTACGAGGCACCTCGGCAACCTGTTCCAGCAAGTCGGCCTGACGCTCTGTCAGCTCTCCACAAAGCGGAATTTCCCAACGACTGAGATCGGGGCGATGATCACGTCGATACCACGTTGGTGAAGGTCCCTGATTCCGAATGCTCGGCACTTTGTCCGTTTCCATTATTCGATTGTTTCCAGTCTGTTAACGTCGAGTTAACGCACAAGTCGTCGGAAGGCATCCTTCTGCAACGAACATTCCAGCTTTGAAGCGACGTTGTTTGCCGCAATCGATTCCGCGATGATTGTGAAGGTTTCTTTGGCAGCCCGAGTTGTCTGTTCGAGTTCAGACGAGCCTTGAGCGGCATTCAAATAAAATGAGGCATAGCCGTGGCAGCCTCGCTTGGCCATTTCCTGAATGTACAAAGTTGTGACTTCGCTTCGCATTTCATCCGGGACTCTGAAGTGCATCGCAGGATGCACGTCAATTCCGGTGCATTCGGCTGACAGCCCGCAGGTGGCGGCGGCGGCGTTGAGAGAACTCTTGAGTTCCGCACCAAACTTCCAAAGCTGGCTGGAAACGTTTCGGCGGCGAGCTTCCTTCAGAGTCGTGAGAGCGGCCCGCAGCCCGATGGTGTCGCTCCAGTAAGTGCTGGAGATAAACATTCGGGCGGCGGGTTCCATGATGTCTCGCAGACCTACAACTGCGGCCATCGGATAACCGTTGGAAATCGACTTGGCAAAGACCGCAAGGTCAGGCGTCACGCCCAGAAAACCCTGAGCGCCCCCCATTCCAAATCGAAGACCAGCCGACACTTCATCAAAGATCAAAACGGCTCCG
>CAIXQV010000152.1 GCA_903921605.1 uncultured Planctomycetaceae bacterium
GCAAACCAGCCATCGTGATAGACGCCGCGATTGGCAAAGATCTCGAAATACTGAGTCTTGTGAGTGCTCTCCGCTGCGGTGTCGTCAAAACTGTAAAGCATGCTCACTCCTTCGATCGGAGTTTGGACCGTGCCGTTCACGCTTTTGGGTTCTGGTAACTTCGCGGCTGCAAGCACTGTCGGCGCGACGTCGATGACATGGTGCCACTGCGAACGCGTTTCGTTGGAAGCCTTAATTCCCTGAGGCCAGGAGACAATCATGCCGTTGCGTGATCCCCCGAAATTGGAAGCAATCTGCTTCGTCCACATGAACGGCGTATTGCCAGCAACAGCCCAGCCAGCCGCCATATGCGGATACGTGGTCGGACCGCCCCATTCATCGTAGCGTTTGAGCATGTCCTGCACGGTCTCCTGCACACCATTGAAATAGGTCATTTCGCTGAACATACCGCTCATGCCGCCTTCGGCACTCGTGCCGTTGTCGCCCAGAATGTAGAAGATCAGCGTGTTGTCGAATTGTCCGGTTTCCCTGACGGCATCGAAAAGCCGACCGATCTCATGGTCCGCGTATTCGCCGAAGGCGGCATACACTTCCATTTGGCGGGCGAAGAGTTTTTTCTCATCTGCGGTGAGTTTGTCCCAGTCTTTGATGGCCTCGGGTTTGTTGGCCAGCTTCGTACCTTTGGGCACCACGCCGAGTTCAATTTGACGTGCCAGCGTTTCTTCGCGTAGTTTGTCCCAGCCGCCATCAAACCGGCCTTTGTATTTGGCGATCCACTCCTTTGGCACATGATGCGGCGCATGCGTAGCACCCGGTGCGAAATACATGAAGAATGGCTTATCCGGCGTCAGCGCCTTCTGGAATTTCATCCAGGAGATGGACTGGTCTGTCATGTCGGTCATGAAGTTATAACCCTCATGCTTCGGCGTTGGGACCCGAGTCAATCCGTCATAGATCGTCGGATTCCACTGATCAGTCTCGCCACCGAAAAAGCCATAGAACTTATCGAAGCCTGATCGGCTCGGCCAGCGGTCCGTCGGCCCTGAAACACTGACTTCCCAGGGGGCCGTCTCATGATTCTTGCCGAAGAATCCTGTGCTGTAACCATTCAGACGAAGCATCTCGGCCAACGGTGCGACATTGTTTGGACGCTGTCCTGTGTTGCCCGGAAACGCGGTGGCCGTTTCGGTGATGCCTCCCATGTTGTTCATATGATGGTTTCGGCCAGAAAGCAGAGCCGTCCGCGTTGGCGAGCAGACGGCGGTCGTATGAAAGTGATTGTAGCGCAGGCCCTGACTGGCGAGCTTTTCCGCTGACGGCATCTGCACCGGCCCACCAAAAGCGCTCGGCATACCGAATCCCATGTCGTCAACCAGAACGATCAGCACATTCGGTGCCCCCGCAGGCGGCTTGATCTCGAATCGTGGCGGAGCCGTCGCGTCGCGAGCATCCAGCACCGTACTGTGCGGGTAGTCCGGCTCGGCAATCGGAAGAGATGTGCGGTCGAGTGTATCGTGTCCCGTTTGCGCCAATGCGACGCCCGCGAATTGGACCGAAAACAGCGTGAAGCTAAGAGTGGCTACGACCGTGAAGCTGGTATGCATCACTTCTCTTTCTGCAAGTATGGCTTCTAAAGATTTCGGAAAGGACGATGACAAAAAGTCCGGCGGTCATCTCGCGAATAGAACCCGAACCTCGCGACAGCTTGATGTAACGAAGGCTCTGAATTCTGATTGAATTCGCAAAAGCTAGGCCTGTGCGAATTGATCGGCAATCAAACGCCGATCACTTCTTCACGAAGAGGAGTCCCTGATCATCAGGTTCGCCACCAATCATTTTGAACTGGAATTGGGTCGGGCTTGAGTTCGTGATTTCCGCCAGCATCGTACCGCCAGCATCAGGTTCCATTGCCAGGTTGTTTTGGTCGACAGCAAAAACGCCCTTGACGGATTCTTTGGTTTTTCCGCGAGAATAACTCCACACAAACGTGCCGTCTTTGGTGAGCGCCAGTTCGAACTGAGCCTCTGCGCTGTCAGCCTTCCATGTGCCAACCATTGTGTCCACAGAGAGAATTTTGTCCGGAGGAAGTTCGAGGGGAGCTGGCGGAGCCGGTGGAGGTGATTTCGCGGTCTGACCTGTTGCAGGCGTCATTCCAGCCAGTTGAGTCAGAAGCTTGTCGCCCGGTAACTGCTGCAGAGCAATCGCAAAGTATTTGCCGGAGACTTCCTTGTGCCCCATCGTCAGGTAATGGTAACCCAGGAGAAAGCTGGCGTCGGCGGACGACGGGTTAGCCTTCATGAAGTTTTCCAGCTCTCGCAGTTGCTGAGTATAGACTTCCACGTTCGGATAAAGTCCGCTCATGGTGGTCCAGTCCCAGCCTGGTCCTGCAGAAAGCACCGCATAAACAGCGGCCGCCGAGTCCGGGTATTTCTTCTGAGCAAACAGTACCAAGCCGCGAAACTCATGGACCACGGTATCACGAGGCATCGTCTGCAGAGTAACGTCCAGTTGAGTCAATGCCGTTTCGTATTCGCCCCCATAGAATGCCGTGCGGGCCTGTTCGAACGACGACATGCCAGCTTCCGTCGGCTCGGGAGGTCCGACGGGCACAGATTCTGGAGGAGCAGCATTCGGGTCTGTTGGAGTTGTCGCTGCACCACTATCCGCGTACACGACAAGCGGCTCGGAATAACTGTAGCTGGAACTGGAACTGCTTCCGCTACTTGCGTACGGGTTCGAGTAGCCCCAGTAACCGAAGCCATAAGCGAGCCGATTCACACCCCAGCGAGTGACACCCAGAGCCGCAGCGCCTGGATAATTGTCCCACATGTAGTCCCATCCATCGCCGGGTTCCCAGCAGCCGTTGTACCAGTCTCCGTGATGATTCAGATTGCCGTCTGCAAAGTCCTGCCAGTCCTCGCGGTTGCTATCACGCCAGTCCTGGCGATCATTCTGCGTGTCCCCCCGGTGCTGCTGCCAGTCTTCTCGCCCGGTGCTCAAGCGATCGTTCAGGCCGCTGCGGCGTTCGTCGAGTGTCTGAGGGCGACTGGCAACACGATCCTGAACCACAGCGCCTTGATTGGGAAGACGTGACCCCACGTTTCCACTCCCAAGTCCCGGCAGGGAAGTCCCGGGCCGCGTGGCGGCAATCCCAGCAACGGCACCGGTACCAATACCCCCGCTAACAGATGGTCGAGTCCCGGGAAGTGCTGAAGGACGAGATCCCGGCTGAGCTCCCGTCGCGGGGCGAGTTGCTGGCAATGTCGATGGTCGCGAACCGATTCCAGACGCTGCAGCGATCCCAGAGCCAGCTCCCGGACTGGGCCGCGTTCCTGGCTGAATTGAAGGTCGTGCCCCGGCCCCTGCACCGAGATGCGGTTGCGTTGTCGGACTGACCGGACGAGATGCTCCACTTGAGGGCCGATTCAGCGAGGGTGAACTGCCAACCGAAGGCCGCGCCCCGCTGGAAACTCCACCTGATGGTCGAACGCCTCCACTGGCAGAGGCTCCGCCGGATGGACGTGCCATGCCGCCGCCACCAACTCGTCCCCCACCTCCGCCTCCGCCACCGCCTCCTCGACCACCCCGGCCGAATGCAGTGTTCATCGAGTCGCTGAGCATAAACAGTGATAAGAGTCCGACCAACGTTACCATTGCTCGTGTTTTCATCAGGAAGTTTCCTCTTAAGAAACCAAAACTGCCCGTCAGGAAGTTTTCTCGTGACGTTGTCGTGGTATGCATGCAGATAGAATCTGGTTCAATTCACCGACGAAGGTGAGCGACTATTTCGCTGGCACTGGAGTTGATTCGAGTTCCTGCGGCTGAGGCGGTTGACGAACCACGATGACTTTTACGGCTGGCAGCAGTTCATTGCCTGACACCCGATCGACCGATTGAAATACATAGCGATCCATGCCGATTGGCTCGACATGATTCGTCGCCGACGCCGTCGACCCATCAGTGTTGACCGAAGTCGCTTTAATCAGCCAGCCGGTTTCCGTGGGAGTCCATTGGCTTTCGCCGTAACCGCCTTCGGAATCAAAAGTCCAGGCTTTGAATTGCTTTCTCAATGGATCCCAGCCAATCCGCTGGCTCACTTTGATAACTTCCTGGTCGGCCCGGCGAACCGTAACGTCCTGCAGGAGGAAACTGTCATTATCAGCCCACCGACAAGAAGTATGAACCCTTCCATCGACACTTTCATCAACCCAATCACCGACCAGCCAAGCGAGTGCTTCAAGATGATCTCGGTGCGACGGTTCGGCAGGGATGTCTCGCACCAGTCCCATCGACCATTTACCATCCTGCAGAATATGAAGCACGCTGTATCGGCCGGATTCAATTTCCTGGCCCGCTGGCGGGATCGTTGTCGTTGACCCTGTTTCGACTGCCAGACTTGTCCCAATGAAGCGGATGGACTCGATTTCAATAGCGATCCCGGTGTCAGGTTGTTCCGCAAACACCTCAGTAAAGAGGTGTTGAATGCTCTCACGTCCCTGAATTGTATTGTCCGCCTCATCCACGATTTGCGCCTCTGGCAGAAACAAGTCTGCAATGGCTTTCGCATCGTGGCTGTTATACGCCTTTGCAAAGTTGTCGACACTCGCTCGAATTGCCTTTTCAGCAGCGGTGTTGTCAGCCTTCGCCGTTTTCGCGCCATCCTCCTGGGCAGTCACGTGATCCTGCAGTACTACTGTAAGAAATCCGAGGACGAGGCAAGAAGTAAGGGATGTTGAGTTCTTCATGCTGACTGTATTCCCGATAAGTGGGTTTCGGAAGGATTCGCGCGCGGGCATGATTGAGACAATCTGCTGAAGGTATCCCGCAAACACTCGGCAACATGTCGCTCAGCGCGGAGAATTAGGACTGGTCAGATGGATTCGGTCGGCAATGTGCACAACTCACTGTGCGCGTCTTTGTGTTCATTCGCACTCTGACTGTGCGGGAAGGCACGGATTGTTTTTCAGAAAGGGGTTCTTGCTCGGGCCAGACCTCGTTTTCTCTGCCCTCGCCCCGATCACAGCCTCAAATCAATGTTCGTTAGCAACGCTCTCTAATTTGAAGTTGCACTTCCTGTTCCCAAAGAACAGGGTTTACGAATTCTCGCTTCTCATCGGCAAAGTAAGAGCAGCCCGTTTCCAACCGTGGAGATCCATACATAGGTCGAATCCTCGCGTTGACGCTTGTCTTCTGCTGGACCCGGGGGCGGACCAGTTGTCGGTCCGTGGCCAGTCTGTCGTTCTCACCAACTCTTACTACGGGCAGCTTTGCTGATCCATATGACGGGATCAAATACAGTCTTCTGGACAGGCTACCATCAGCATGTTCAATCGCAAATCGGTCCACGATGCAAAAGAAAGCGATAGATGCGAAAATGCTGGATACCAACTCCCTCCGGTGAGACCGGCCGAAGGCACTTCGCGTTTTGAACTGGAGTAGCGCAGTAAGCTCAATGTTCTCGCGTCGGTCGATCTCACATCGATCTCACCGGAGCGCCCAACGCTGTTGTGGCCGGTCCCGGCGTTATGGCCGATCTCCAGACCGAGCCGATCGCTGCAGATCCTGCCAACCGGGCCTGCAGGGCAGGACATCCGAATTATGTTCGAGCTGCCTCAGAACGAATATTCATTGAACGTCGCGGTGTCGCTCTGAGATCAACCAAAGTCGCCGTCTCGCTCCGCCGAGACGAGCCTTGCAATACCCCGCTTGCATCCATCTGGCCCGTCGACTCTCACGACGGGTTCACACAAAACGGTCTACATCGAGTCTTGCAGACGAAAGATCAAAGGCTCGTCTCGACGGAGCGAGACGGCTACTTTGGTCTGTCCTGAATCACGACCGAACCACTCAACATCGGCAGCACGATCTTTGTCGATCTCACGGAATACGGCATCTCAGCTGGCTTCACCGTCCGCGAAATTCAACCCTGCCCGACACCAATGGCTGGCGAAGGTTACCTCATCACCGCCAAGTTCATCCACGAGAACGCCGAGATTCTGGACCTGCAGAAAGAAGACGCCAACGAGCCTGTCGGCACAACTTTGAGCCATCCGTTCTGGAGTGAAGACCGACAGCAGTTCGTGGCCGCCGGGGAACTGCGAATCGGCGAAAGCCTGCTCCTTGCCGATGAAGCAACTTGCCGCTGCCTGCATTGCGGTTTACTCCGCCAGTTGACTGGCCGAAAGATTCCCCGTTCCGGTGTTGCCGGGGTCGGCTGGATACTGCCCTGGTCGATCAATCGCATACCAGCGGCTGATGACGTCATGCCAGTCGAGCGAATTCTTCACGGCAATGAAAGCTGCTCGGACTGACGCGGCGTCCGGATGCCAGCTGGAGTAATGAATGCAAAACTTTCTAAGTTGCTTTGAAACCTGATCAGCCGGCAGAATCTGCTCGGCCAGTCGAAAGTGTTCACAAATAACGTCACGCTGCTCATGAACCGTTGGCGCGTCCGGGAGTGGTTCACCACGAAGTAATGCGGCGGCTTGTGAAAAGATCCAGGGGTTGCCAATTGATCCGCGAGCCGCAGTGACACCATCGACGCCAGTCTCCTGAAGCATGCGCACGCAATCAGTCGCTGTAAACAAATCACCGCTGCCGAGCAATGTTCGGCCGGGAAAGAGTTGACGAACTTCCCTCAAAAACGACCAGCGACTGGGACCGATATACTTCTGTTCCACAGTGCGACCATGTACTGTGACGGCCGCGATCCCTGTCTCAAAGGCTGTTTCGATGATGCGAAAAAAGTTATCGCGACTCTGCTGAGTATCATCCAGTCCACGCCGCATCTTAACTGTCACCGGAATGTGTGATGGAACAGCGTCTCTGACTCGTCGCAGAATCTCAATCGCAACTTCGGGCTGCCCCAGGTGATATCCACCCCGACATCGTCCGCCTGAACGTTTTGCGGGACAACCGAAGTTAATGTCAACAACGTCAAAGCCCGCTTCAACCAGTTTCAACGCAGCACCGGGGAATTCATCCGGCTCAGATCCCATCAACTGCGCACCCGCTGGATGATCACTTTCCACCAGATAGAGGTGATGCCGTGTCTTTGCTCTGTCCTTCAGAGAGCTAATAAACGAATCGGTCATCACTTCGCAGATGGAATAAGGGGCTCCCAGTTTTTTAGCAATTGCACGCATTGGCCAATCGCTGTACCCACTGAGTGCAGCTTGAACAACGGGCAAATCCAACGATATGGAACCGATCCGGAGCACGATCAACTTTCATTCAATTTCAAAGACAACTGTCATAGAACAACGGCCGCAACTGCGCTTTGATCACAGCAGCCCAGGCGGATGTTCTGGCGGTGTGAGTGAATCCTGAAGCGTATGGTTCACGTCAAATGATGACGCTGCGGCAGAGTGTAGCGATCCTGTCGACCATTCGCATCGTAATCATTCTCCCGACAGTTCCGCTCATCAGATCAATCGCTACGACTGACAATTTTCACGCAATGTGCCCTGCTGGACGCCATGAACACATCATCTGTTTCA
Source organism: uncultured Planctomycetaceae bacterium (assembly GCA_903921605.1). The sequence continues at coordinate 7,500 of CAIXQV010000152.1, forward strand.
TGAATTCAACGGCAAACCAGCATTAAAGAACCTAGGTTTGAAGGCATTCGGAGCAACCTCTCTGTGGTCTGCTCAGATGTCTTCGTTCAGGGTTTGTAACTCTTTCTGTCAGTGATTCGATCATGCTGGTGCGGGAACTCCATCCAAAATCTGCCGACAAAACACTCGTTCTGAAGAACGCAGGGTCAGCGAGTTCGCAGATTCTGACAGTCAATCTGGAAGACTATTTTCAGGCCGGTGCGTTTCATCGATTTATCAGTCCTCGAAACTGGTATCGTTTCGAGTCAAGACTTGAGAAGAACACGGAAGAGACGCTTGAACTGCTCGCACAGCACGACGCCAAAGCCACATTCTTTGTGCTTGGCTGGATCGCTGAAAGGTATCCGGAACTGGTACGCAGGGTTGCGGACGCGGGCCATGAAATCGCTAGCCGTGGACATCTGCATCAACCGCTCTTGAAACTCAGCGCGGAAGCGCGACGCGAAGATTTGCGACGATCACGCGAGGTACTGGAAGACACGATCAGCCGACCTGTTGTCGGGTTTCGACTGTCTGATGGATGGCTCCGCAAGAAGGATCTCAGCTTTCTGAATGAACTGCAGGAAGCTGGTTATCTCTACGACTCCAGCCTGATGCCGCGTCGGCGAGACTTCGGTCAGCAACCGTGGCGTCGACAAATTCACGAACATGCCTGCTCAAACGGATCAATCCTCGAGATTCCTCCGTCAACAATACCGTTCGCCGGTGGCTGGTTGCCAATCGCAGGTGGAAACTATCTGCGGCAGTTGCCTGAGTCTTTCATGCATTCTGCCATTGAAAAGTGGCAGCAGACGGAGGCTTCTCCGTTCGTGATGTATTTCCAGGTCTGGGAGCTTGATGAACAGCAGCCGCGGCTCAGCGTTACAGACCGACTCACGAAGATCCGTCACTACAGGAACCTTGGCAAGTATCGTACGCTTCTGCCGCAATATCTTGAGTCAGCAAAGTTCACTTCCATCCATGAACATGCAAAGCTGAAAGCAAGTCCGCTCGCTTCACTTTCGGAGCAGGTGCGAGTGTTGGCCGATCGTCCAGCCAGAGCAAATGTTCTGCCGGAGGTTGTTCCGACTTTAACGGAAAATATTTCGACAGCAGGAAACTCGGGCGTTCGACGCACTCAACGTTCAGCCGCCACGCTGGTCATTCCCTGCTACAACGAAGAGTCGACGCTGCCTTATCTGCATCGCACGTTGCAGTCACTGCGTCACGAATTGTCGAGACAGTGGGATCTTAAGATTCTTTTCGTCGATGATTGCAGCAGGGACAACACTTACGAGGTTCTGCAGTCTTTGTTCGGCGATGACCCAGACATCAATATCCTTCGGCATGAGACCAACAAAGGTGTTTCTGCCGCCATTCTCACCGGCATCAATGCCGCACAGACGGAAGTTATTGCATCGATCGACGCGGACTGTTCCTACGACCCGCACGAGCTGACAAATATGTTGCCTCGACTGACGCGTGATGTCGCCATGGTTACTGCATCACCGTATCACCGTGACGGTAAAGTGAACAATGTGCCGAGCTGGCGATTGGTGCTTTCGCATACTCTCTCCTGTATGTACCGCGTGCTGCTGGGACAGAAACTTGCGACATGGACCAGCTGTTTTCGAGTCTACCGCAAACAGCAGATCGTCGATCTGCCGCTTGTGGAGAACGGCTTTCTGGGAACCGCAGAGCTGGCTGCTCAGTTAAGCCTTCATGGAAGAAAAATTGTCGAGCATCCGGCAACCCTCGAGGTTCGGCTGTTCGGGTTTTCAAAGATGAAGACCGTTCGCACGATTCTGGCTCATCTTCGACTGCTGTCGAAAGTTGTCACCAGAAAACTCAGTGGATCCCATGGAGCCTTGAAGTAAGTCACTACCGTTCCTTTTCAAACCTCAGATCTCAAATCCTTTAGCCGAAGTGCTTGTTTTCGAAAGAGCCTCAACCATGACGAACCGAATCACACTGCCATCTGATCAGGACGCTACCGGACGAACATTTGGACCAGAAGAGCTGGAAGCCGTGCGGCAGTGTCTGGCCAGCGGAACATTGACGAGTACCAAAGGCAATTTCGTAAAGCAGCTTGAAACCAAGTTTGCCGCGAAGATTGGTGCAAAGTTCGCCTACGCGTGCTCAAGCGGAACCGCTGCAGTTCACTGTGCAATTGCAGCATTGGATACAGAACCTGGTGACGAAATCATTACGACATCCATCACCGACATGGGTGCGATTACGCCGATCATCTACCAGGGCGCGATTCCTGTTTTCTGCGACGTTGACCCACACACCTACAATGTCACAGCAGAGTCCATCGCAAAGGTCATCAGCCCGAAGACAAAAGCGATCATCGTAACTCATCTTTTCGGTAACCCATGCGATATGGCTCCGATTATGGAGCTGGCCAATCGTCATGGCATTCCCGTGATTGAAGATTGCGCTCAGTCGTTTCTGACGACCTACCGCGATCAGTATGTCGGCACGTTCGGAGCCGTCGGCAGCTTCAGCCTGCAGCAGGGTAAGCACATCACGACTGGTGAAGGTGGTATCGTAACGACGAACGACCCTGCTCTCGCCCGCCGAATCTATCTGTTCATCAACAAAGCCTGGGGATACGGCGACGCAAAGCCAGATCACTACTTCATCGCTCCGAATTATCGCATGAGCGAACTGCTGGGCGCTGTGGCTGTCGCTCAGCTCGATAAGCTGGATGCAGTCGTGGAATCTCGCGTTCGGACCGCTGCTGCACTGACAACAGAACTGGCCGGACTGCCGGGTATTGAAACTCCGGTGATCACCGAGAAGAGCGTTCACACGTTCTGGAAGTACTGTCTGCGAGTTGACGAAACCGTCATTCCAGGCGGCACAGTGGCTCTCGGAGCTGCTCTGAAAGACTTCGGAATTCTGTGTGCTCCACGATACATCCAGAAGCCAGCCTTCGAATGTCAGGTGATCAAGAATCAGGTGACGTTCGGGACCAGCCGCTGGCCGTTCACGCTGGCTCGACCAGAAGCGACAGACTACAGCCGCTGCCACTTTGAAGGCACCTGGAACGCACTGGAGCACGTGCTGGTTCTGCCATGGAACGAAAAGTACACCGACGAGCACATTCAGTACTTGTCAACAAACATCCGCAACGCAGTTCTGGCTCTGACGAGCAAAGAACTCGTGAAGTAAGAACGGCGAGCGGCAGGGCGTCAGTCCTCCGAGCACTCGCGCATTGATTGACCACAGAGGTCACTAAGTCCACAGAGGGGAATCGCAGAGGAAAAGAAGCAAGGTTTGAACGCAGGGTACACAGAGGATCGCAGGGTGAATCGCAAGTGCTCTTCACTCTGCGTAGTAAAGTGCGACTCAGTTCATTTCTAAACGACTCTGCCTTTCCTCCGTGCTCTCCGTGACCTCTGTGGTGAAACAACAAATCAATTAACCACAGAGGTCACAGAGGAGAATCGCAGGGAAATTTCAATATGTGCCTCCCCTGTGATCCTCCGCGACCTCTGCGTTCAAAAATGCGATTCATTTCATCTCAAGAACTCAGTGCTTCCTCCGTGGTCTCTGTGACCTCTGTGGTTGAACACTGCGATTCATCTTCAATTCTCATAAGCCAATAACCATTCTCCCGGAGTCTTCTCATGATCGCTCGTACTCAGCCAACTTTTGTTATCGTGGGAGCCGGTGGGATTTCACGATCGTATGCTCAAGCCTTCGTTCAGGGGCTGCCCTATCAGATCGTTGGCGTCGCAGACATTCGCCTGGAGTCCGCAAAAGACGTTGCAGCAATGTGCAATGTCCCCGCCTACGACAACGTTGATCAAATGATCGAGGAACTGCGTCCCACGGCCGCAATCGTGTGCACTCCGCCATCGACTCATCCGGATATCTGCTGTCGTCTGATGGAACAGGGAGTTCATGTACTGTGCGAGAAGCCTCTGGCGATCAGCACCGACGAAGCGATCCGCATGGCTGAGACAGCCCAGCGTTGCCGCGTCGTCTTTTCGATGGGCTCAAAGTTCCGCTTCGTGGCCGACGTCCAGAAGACTCGTGAGATTATCGATTCAGGAATTCTGGGCGACATTATTCTCTACGAAAACACATTCGCCGGCTTCTGCGATATGTCCAAACGTTGGAACAGCCAGCCCGCGATCAGTGGTGGGGGTGTTCTGATAGACAACGGAACACATTCCGTCGACATCCTTCGCTTTCTCCTTGGCAACATTACTGAGCTGCAGGTCGTCGAAGGTAAGCGAATTCAGAACCTGCCTGTGGAAGACACGGCCTTGATCTTTGCCCGCACCGAAAGCGGCGCGATGGGAAACATCGACCTGTCGTGGAGCCTGAATAAAGTGCGAGCTGACTTCATCAGCATTTACGGTTCGAAGGGAACTTTGTCCGTCGGCTGGAAAGAATCGAAGTACAAGCTGGCAGATCAGAAAGACTGGACGATCTTCGGCAGTGGCTACGACAAAGTGGCAGCATTCGGCAACCAGATCAAGAACTTCGGCGGCGCTATCTGCGGTACGGAAGAGTTGATCATCACTCCGATTGATGCCATCGCTTCTGTGCGAGTCATCGAGACAGCTTACGCTGCCCTGCGGTCTGAAAAATGGCATCAGGTCACTCCCGCCGCTCAGTTCCGTCGCACGACCATCAGTCAGCATGTAGTGAGTCATTGATTGAAGAGTGTTCAGTCTTCAGTGTTCTGTTTTCAGTAAAGAACGCAGAACACAGGAAGCTGAAACTCGGAGTCGTATTGTGTTCCTGAACACTAAAAACTGAACACTGAGAACTCTCTATGCCCCGTATCCATCCGACCGCAATCATCGAATCCAACGTGCAGCTCGGCGAAGGCACGTCGGTTTGGGACAACGCGCATATTCGCCATGACGCAGTGCTTGGTGAGCAGTGCCTTGTCGGCGGTAAGTCGACGATCGCTTACGACGTGAAGATCGGCAATCGAGTCAAGATTAACTCGAACGCGTACATCTGCAACGGCGTCACGATCGAAGACGGTGTCATGATCAGTGCGGGAACGATCTTTACAAACGATCGCTTTCCACGAGCAACAACTCCGGATCTGAAAGAACTGCGTTCCTCAGATCCGGACGAACATACTCTGGCTACGGTGGTTCGCGAGGGGGCGACCATCGGAGCCGGATGTATTGTCGGCTGCAATCTGGAGATCGGCCGCTGGGCGATGATCGGGATGGGTTCTATCGTGACGAAGTCCGTTCCGGATTTTTGTCTCGCGATCGGAACACCAGCTCGAGTTATCGGAGTCGTCTGCCGTTGCGGCGAACCCGTGCATCGATTCAGCGATGGTGATCATTCACCCTCCGTCGAAGCTGCCTGTCACTGTGGTCGAGCTTACTCGATCAACAATCATGTCGTGACAGAAGTAGAGACCGCCGTTGCTGCCCGTTAAAGCTCACCTTCGCGGTAAGACTTCTCCCGAACAAGTTTTTTCACCACAGAGGTCACAGAGAACACAGAGCAGAATCGCAATGGAAACACAAAAAAGGATCTGAACGCAGAGTTCGCAGAGGAGCGCAGGGTAAAGCGCGAGCAGTTTTCCGCCTGCGTTCCTCCGCGACCTCTGCGTTCAAAACTGCGATTCAAGTCTTTCCCACAAACTCTCTGCGATTCCTCCGTGCTCTCTGTGACCTCCGTGGTTCAAACTGCGATTCCTGAACACTGACTACTGAAAACTCTCATCATGCACAAACATTTCGCAGTCCTCGGCGGTGGCATTCTTGGAATGACTCTCGCGCTGCGCCTGACGCAGCAAGGGAACAAAGTCACACTGCTCGAAGGACGTCAGAATCTTGGGGGTCTGGCCGATGCATGGAAGATCGGCGACTGTACCTGGGACCGTCATTATCATGTGACGCTCATGTCCGACCTGCACGCGCGGGAAATTCTGCGAGAACTTAAACTCGAAGACGAAATGCAGTGGGTCGAGACGAAGACAGGATTCTTCACCGACAACCAAATGCACTCGATGTCGAATACTGTCGAGTTCCTGAAATTCCCACCGCTCCGTCTGATCGACAAACTTCGACTTGGCGGCACCATTTTTTATGCAGCTCGAGTCACCAACTGGAAAAAGCTGGAAAGCATTTCCGTGGGCGACTGGCTGACAAAACTGTCCGGTCAGCGAACCTTCGAAAAAATGTGGTTGCCGCTGCTTCGCTGCAAACTTGGCGAATGCTGGCGAGAAACCTCGGCCGCATTTATCTGGGCGACCATTGCAAGAATGTATGCGGCTCGCCGAACCGGCCTGAAGAAGGAAATGTTCGGCTACTGTCGCGGCGGTTATGCAAACATTCTGGAACAGTTCACGAAGAAGCTGAAATCTCAAGGCGTTGAGATTCAATGCAACTCGGTCGTACGAGGAGTTCGCACGACCATCGACGGGCGACTCACAGTTCAGTTTGCTGAACACGATCGCGTGTTTGATCAGGTCGTTTCAACGCTGCCGACGCCAGTGATGAGCCGTCTCTGTCCGGAACTGAACTCCTCCGAAAAACAACTCCTCGACGGCGTTCGCTACCACGGCATCGTGTGCGCGTCTGTGCTGCTGAAGAAGAGCCTCTCGCCTTATTATGTCACGAACATCACCGATGCTGGATATCCATTTACGGCAGTGATCGAGATGACGTCTTTGGTCGACAAGCAGGAACTCAACGGCAACGCACTTGTTTATCTGCCGAGATATGTGACTCCGAACGATGAATTGTTCGAAAAGTCCGATGCGGAGATCGAGCATGAATTCATCGCAGGTCTGCAGAGGATGCATCCGTCGCTGTCGCTGGCCGATGTGAAGGCGTTTCGAGTTTCTCGAGTCCGCCACGTATTCGCCCTGCCAACGCTCGGCTATTCCGATCGCCTGCCGCCGACGATCACATCCGTCCCAGGGCTGTATTCATTGAACTCTGCTCACATCGTAAACGGAACGCTCAACGTCAACGAAACGATCAAGCTGGCCAACGACTTCGTGGCCAAACTTCCTGACATACTGACCCAATCGCGAGCTTCTGCTCGAACTGAAAACGCTCTGGGAATCGGCACGGCTTCAGCACTGCGAGAGCTCGCGACCAGTTCAACAAATTGATTGACCACAGAGGTCACAAAGAACACAGAGGGAAATCGCAGAGGAATGACAAGGTAGATTTGAACGCAGAGTTCGCAGAGGAGCGAAGAATAAAGCACATGCTGTCTTCCCCCTGCGTTCCTCCGCGACCTCTGCGTTCAAAACTGCGATTCAGTCCTCCTCCGAAAAAACTCACTGCGTTTCCTCTGTGCTCACTGTGACCGCTGTGGTGAACCACTGCGATTCAAAAACAACTCGTAGGGCTGACGCCCTGCCGCTCGCCATTGCTGAAAACTGAACACTGTCAACTGAAAACTCTGCGACTATGAAACCTATCGCCAGCCTTTCACTCGATCTCGACAACAAATGGTCGTACATGAAAACTCATGGCGACGCAGGTTGGGACAAGTACCCGACCTATCTGGATCTTGTCGTGCCACGATTCCTGAAGGTTCTTCACGAACGTGATCTGAAGATGACCGTCTTCATCGTCGGACAGGATGCCGCACGCGAAGAGAATTTTGAAGCTCTCGCCTCGATCTCCGCTGCCGGGCATGAGATCGGTAATCACTCGTTCAATCATGAGCCGTGGCTTCATCTGTACTCCGAGCAGGAACTGGTCAGCGAACTTGCAAAGACCGAAGAACATCTCGAACGAGTCACCGGGCAATGCCCGATCGGCTTTCGAGGCCCCGGATTTAGTTTCTGTGATCTGCTGCTGAAGATCCTGATTCGTCGAGGTTACAAATACGATTGCTCCACGTTTCCGACCTATCTGGGTCCGCTCGCTCGCATGTATTACTTCATGTCGACGAAGCTGACGGCCGAACAGCGAGCTGAGCGAAAACAGCTCTTTGGTAAATTCAACGAAGGCTTTCGACCTCTGAAGCCATTCACCTGGAATTTTCCAGAAGGCCAGCTGACAGAAATTCCTGTCACCACGATGCCACTGTTCAAAGTTCCGATTCACGCCAGCTACATCCTCTACCTCGCTCAGTTCTCACGCTTCACCGCCATCAACTACTGGCGGATGGCATTGACAATGTGCCGAATGATGGGCGTCGCGCCTTCACTGCTGTTGCATCCTCTCGACTTCATGGGCTGCGACGATGACAAGGATCTGGCATTCTTCCCGGCGATGGGTCGACCTGCAGAACCCAAGGTTGAGCTGGTCTCTCAGATGCTCGACATGATGAGCCAATACTACGACATCCGCCCGATGAAAGACCACGCGGCGGCCATCGCGGAGATGAATACGAAAAATCACAAACAGGCGAGCGGTCGGACTCCGGCCGTTCGAGCATGAAACTAGTTGGAAAAAGTATTGACCACAGAGGTCACAGAGAACACAGAGGGAATCGCAGAGGAATCACAAAAGTGATTTGAACGCAGAGTCCGCGGAGGGACGCAGAGTTAAGCACGATCTGTTTTCCCCCTGCGTTACTCCGCGACCTCTGCGTTCAAATCTGCAATTCAAAACTCTCTGCGTTTCCTCCGTGACCTCCGTGGTGAAGAAATGAAGAAAGATTGACCACAGAGGTCACAGAGAACACAGAGGGGAATCGCAGAGGAATCACAAAAGTGATTTGAACGCAGAGTCCGCAGAGGAACGCAGAGTTGAGCACGATCTGTTTCCCCCCCTGCGTTACTCCGTGACCTCTGCGTTCAAACCTGCGATGCAAAACTCTCTGCGTTTCCTCTGTGCTCCCTGTGACCTCTGCGGTGAAAACTGTGACTTGAAAACATGACCTCAGCATCAGCACAACCTGAACCCCACGCCAGCCGCATTCGTCGAGCCATCCTGCTCATCGCTTTGCCGGTTGCACTACACCTTGTCTGCGTGCGGCCGGTGGAACCTGTGTTTGGTGGTGACTCAAATCGCCATGTTGTGACATCGATTTTTTTTCGCGATCTTCTCACCGACACGATCACCACAGGTCACTTAAGCAATCCCAAAGACTACGCCGAACGCTATTACGAGCAATACCCCGCTCTCGGACTGTTAGTCTGGCCTCCATTGTTTCACGGCGTATGCGGAGTCGCCATGCTGATCTTTGGAACGTCAGCCGACGTCGCACGATGGCTGGTCTTGCTGAGCTTTATTGTGTCGTGCTGGTGCGTCTATCGCATGGCGCGTCGAATTCTTGATGACGACCGCGCTTCGGCAGTAATGATCCTGTATTCCATCGCGCCGTTGATCTTTGATTACAGTCGAGATGTCATGCTGGAAATGCCGGCTCTCGCTCTGGTTCTGGTTTCTGTCGACCAGTTCGATCTGTGGCTCCGAGGTACTCGACGTCGGCATCTCTACTTTGCAGCGATGTCTGCTGCGCTGGCGGCATTGACTCGATTCGATGCGGCGGTGCTGATCCCTTTCTATCTCATGATGTTCCTGTTGCGTGGCGGTTGGGGGAGGCTCTGGAGCCGGCATGTTCTTATCGCCTCGGCCATCGCGATTGCGCTCGTAGGTCCAGTTTACCTGGTGATCGCGAAGGAGATGGGCCATTTGCATGTTCGTCAGGCAGCAGAATCGGTCGGTGGTTCTGAGGATGGAACAACAAATGCTTTTCTCGCGACAAAAAACCTGTGGTATTACCCGGTCGCAATTGTGGAACAATCCGGCTGGCCTGCGGCGGTTCTGTGTATGTTGGGATTTGTCCTGTCACTGCGACGAAATCAGCGATTGGAAAAATCTACATTCATCGCCCTCATGGTAGCGACTTATGTCACATTTTCGCCATTGGCCGAGTTGCGAGCACGGCATGCGATTTATTGGATGCCCTCCGTCGCTTTCTTCGCTGTCTGCGGTCTGGAAGCGATTCTGGGTGTTCTTCGCCGGACATTCTCCGGCGAGCGGCAGGGCGTCAGCCCTCCGATTGCAACAGGAATCTCTCGGACGGCTAATGCCCTGCCGCTCGCCGTGGGCGCCTATGCCATTCTGTTTGCCTCGACGACGTTTGGGGCGATGAGTCTTCCGACTTACCGAGTCGAAGGTTATAGCTCGGCCGCCGCACAGATTCTCGAACAAACCTCGCCCGGCGACAGCGTCTTCTTCGATGGCTGGTGGGATGGAAACTTCACGTACCACATGCGACATCTGGATTCGAGTCGTTCACGCTCTGTGATTCGAGGAGACAAGTTGCTGTACGACTTTGTCTGCGTGCCAACTACGGATTTTCAGAAGCACGTTGAGAACGATCGAGAAATCGTCGCCAAGTTTGTCGAAGCGAATCCGAAATTCGTGGTGCTCGAGAATCCTCAGTTCTTTCAGACGATTGAGGTCGCTCAGGAATTGCGAGATCTGGTGAAGAATCATCCGGACATCTTCGAGCCGGTCAATCAGATCCCCGTGAAATCTTCCATCGCACATCTGCCCGAGTTTCATATCGACGTACTGCGTTTCAACGCTAAAGCCGCTGACCAATGGCTGCAACAGACCCAGTAATCTTAGATCTTAAAGGCGAGCGGCAGGGCGTAAGCCTTCCGAGTGAGTTTTGTCACCTCCCGCCATGTGCTCCATTTCAAATCTGAATTTTGAAATTTCAAATACTTAGTCGGACCCATTCTCATGTCACTTCGCATGCTCTGCATCTTTGGTACTCGGCCCGAAGCCATCAAAATGGCACCACTGGTGCTGGCTGCGCAGAGGAATCCGAAGGTGACTCCGATAGTCTGCTTAACCGGACAGCATCGAGAGATGCTCGATCAGGTCGTGAAGTACTTCGGTCTGCGAGTTGACCATGATCTGAATTTGATGCAGCCGAACCAGACACTGTCGGAACTGACAGCGCGGTGTCTCCAGATGCTGACGGGCGTGATTTCCGAAACGAAACCGGACTGCATTGTCGGTCAGGGTGACACGACGACCGCGTTGTGTGCCAGCATGGCGGCGTTCTATGCACGCATCCCTTTTATTCACGTGGAAGCCGGTCTGCGAACAGACAGCATTGATTCACCGTTTCCCGAAGAGTTTAATCGCCGAGTCTGCTCGCTGACCACCGCCCTGCACTGCGCGCCGACAGAGGCGGCTCAGGACAATCTGCTTCGGGAAGGCTATTCGCCGAACGATGTCGTTGTGACAGGCAACACAGTGCTCGACGCTCTGAAGTTGTCTGTTCAGCAGGAGCGAGCCAACTCATCGACCTGGATCCAGAAGTATCCCGATATTGCTGGTCGACCGATGGTTCTGATCACAGCTCATCGACGAGAAAACCATGGCGAGGGAATTCGCAATCTTTGCTCAGCGATCGGTCAACTGGCCGACATGTTTCCAAAGATTCAGTATGTTTACCCGGTTCATATGAATCCCAATATTCGCGGACCAGTGCATGAGATTCTGGCCGGTCGCAAGAATGTTCATTTGATACCACCGGCAGACTACCCCGAGTTTATCTGGCTCATGGATCAGGCCACGCTGATTCTGAGCGACTCTGGCGGCGTGCAGGAAGAAGCTCCCTCGCTGCGGAAACCAGTTCTGGTGACACGTGATTCGACAGAACGACCGGAAGCACTGGCAGCCGGTGCGACAAGACTTGTCGGCACGGATCCGGTTCGGATTGTCCGAGAGGTCTGCGAACTACTGACTAATCGAGATGCCTACGAAGCGATGCAGGTCGACGTCAATCCTTATGGCGACGGCAAAGCGTCCGAAAGAATCATCGACCTCGCCTGCCGACGATTCAGCCATCAAAACCAACTGGCGATGTCACGCTGATCAAGATCAGCGTATCGTCACGAAGTCGTTATGATTCATCAGGACATGTACGAGATTTTCTCTCGCGCGTCGTAATGCATCGGCAGACGGTTTCACTGGATTCGCAGTGCCTCCTGAAAAACTTGTCAGGGCTGATCCGGCTGCCAGTCGTTCTGATTGTTGCTTCACGAATGCAAGACACTCTGTGCGTTCCTCGGCCGTGGGATCTCGCAACAACACGTGGCGGAATGCAAGCCCGATGAACGAAGATGCAGTCTCCTCAGAATTATCCGCTGGCACTTGTTCGCTGAGCTTCCCGGCCAGAATTCGACTTTGAGCCAACGTCAGCGGACTATTGCTCATCGCCAGTGATTGCTGAGGAGAAATGCTTTCTGCTCGCTGATAACACTCCACCGGATTCGCGCTGTCGAACGTGGAGAGGAACGTCATCTTCTTCTCTTTCGACGTGCGGAAATAAACACTGCGACGAGCGAGCGTCAGGCCGGTGGCCGGGTCGAGATCAGCTCCGTACATTGTCGTATCCAACTGACCCGCAACGTAAAAGGTCGCGTCTCGAATGATCTCAGCTTCCATGCGATGGCTGTTCTGACGCCACAGAGCACGGTTTTCCGGATCAATCTTTGAGTTTGCTGTGGCCGTTGCAACGTCAGATGAAGACGCTGCTGCGGACGATGCCAGCCGGTAAGTTTGACTCGTCACAATCAGTCGATGCAACGACTTCATCTTCCAGCCGCTTTCCATCAGCTCAATGGCCAGCCAATCGAGCAACTCCGGATGAGACGCAGGCTTTCCGTTCATCCCGAAATCAAACACAGTCGGTACCAACGGCTGATGGAAATGTCGCAGCCACATGTGATTGACAGCAACACGAGCGGCCAGCGGGTTCTCCGGACTGACGACCCAACGAGCAAACGCGAGGCGGCGCCCTGAGCTTGACGATGGGTAAATCGGAGTAAACCGCGTGTACGCTTCGAACGGCTCTGCGGCCACTTTCGCAGCAGTTTCAGCAGCAGTCTTCGCTGCTGTGACGGCGGCCTCAGCATCGGTAACAGCTTTTGTCTTCTTTTCATCGGCCGGCATTCCTTCGCCGGGAAGTGCTGCCTTAGCAGTCTCCAATGATTGTTCGGCCGTGGCCAGTTTGAGGTCTTCCTGCAGCAGC
>CAIXQV010000153.1 GCA_903921605.1 uncultured Planctomycetaceae bacterium
AATGGGCAATCAATGCTCACCACCGGTGAGCAGAATACTCAACAGTGGCATTTACGAGGTAAGGGGCTGCACACAATTTCGATGGACCTCGTTGGAAAAACGAGGGTCGTGTCACCGGGCGTCTCGCAGATCAGCCTCAATCTTCCGGCCGCCCCAATCTCACATGCGATGTTTCAATTTGGCGGACCAGTTGAACTGTTGAAGCTTCCAGCATCCACTGTCGACAAGACCACCCGTGATGAGCAAGGCGTGCGTCATGTTGAATTCTGGGGTCCGGGGCCTGGTTTTGGAATGACCTGGTCGCAGGTCGTTTCGCGAATCACGCAGAAGCCTGTTATTCAGGTTCAGAACCGCATGAAGCTGGACCTGACCACGATTCCTGTCACGCTGACAGGAACGCAGGTACTTCAGATTAGTGGAAGCCCAGTGAGTGAAATTCAGGTTACGTTTCCGGCGGGGTTTCAACTTGTCGAAGCCGATGCTCGAAACGCTGCCGGGGTCTCCGTCCTGAACAACTTCGAAAGTCCTCCCACGGACGGTCCTGTTGCGGCGTTGTATCGTCTCACCTCCGCACTGGAAGGTACGCTGAATCTTTCGTTTGACCTCGAACTCACCGGCCGTCAGTTTCCACAGGACATCAGAGTCTCCATGCCGTCGGTTCGGGATGCTGGTCAACAGCCGGGAGATTTAGATATTCTTGCTCCGACCGGACTTCTGGTTCAGCAAACAGAACTCCGGGGGGCTCAACGAATTCGTGTGACCTCGGAAGCCGATCTGAGTGTTGCCGCGACAGCATTTCGCATGCGATCACCCGAATCTCTGATTGTCCTGCACGTCGAGGAGACCGAAGCTCAATTTGCGGTTTCCCCGGAACTCAGTTTGAAACCTGACCCACAGAACGTGGTGATGACAGTCCGCTATCCTGTGAATGTGCTGAAAGGATCTCTGCTGGATCTCTCTATTATCTGGCCGGGTTACTCTGCCAACGAATGGCAAATCGTCCCTGGTACGCTTCGTCTGGAAACAGGAAAGAACAGTTTTCCCTTAACGAGGACAACTTCAGAAACAGACAAAGATATGCTTCAGGTTACCTTTCCTGAAAGGCAATCCGGGCAATTTACCGTCGTCTTCAGCGCGTATGCGCCTCTGGCGGAAGTGCGATCGGGAACAATACAATTACGCTGCCCGGAGGTTGCCACTCGACGCGCACAACCTTTTGTCATTCGAACCATCGAGTCTGATGAATACTCTGTTCGCCCTATCAACATGGGAACAGGAGAACTCCTGCCGTCTGTGCCTGTTGCGGGGGCGTTGACGGGGATTGGAGTTGACGACGGATTGAAGTCGGAAAGCTGGCTTCACGATGATCCAACAAATCCTATTCGCCTCGAACTACCGGCGCAGGCGCCGTCGGTTAACGCGGAAATCACCGTGGGATTGCAACCTCGAGAAAACGGCATTGAAGTTCAACAGTTGATCCATTTCGAGATCGAACATCGTGACTTGACGAGCCTCCAACTACAGGTCCCGGATGGCATTCGTCGTCCCACAGTCAGAATCGCGGGGACACCCGAACCGCTTCGAGGGACCATTGAATCATCCAACTGGAGTTTCCGGCTTCCGGAAAGTCGGCGTGGCAGCCTCGACGTCGAGGTGACTTATTTGTGGTCAAGTCCGCTTGAGGCGGCACAGCCAATGAATCATGTGTATCAACTCCCGGTGATTATTCCGGAGTCCACAACGGTCCTCAGTATTCTTGCTGGAACAAGTTCTTTTAGTGGTCTGCGTATTCCGGATGATTCCACCTGGTCTCCGGTCTATTCAGAGACTTTTGAATCCGCGATGCAAACGACACAGCCTGTGACTGTGATTCCAATTCAATGGACAGACCGGATGGCTCTGACTGGGTCCATAAGCCCGGATCTGGTCTTCGTTGGAACGACAATCATTGGCGGCCAGGCTATTACTTCAACACTTGCAGTTTATGATTCGGTCCCGAACTCAATTGTCATTGAAACTCCTGAAGACTTAAAGCTGGAAACAATTCTGCTCGGTGATCGTACATTGCGAGCAAGTGGTGCGGATTCCGTTGTCATGCCCCCCCAGAGGATCGCGGATCGGCGAGTCACTCGTCGCACAATTGCCGTTGATAAGATCGACGGTATTGGCAGTGGCCCCGTACTCTTCGAGATTCGCGTTCGCGAAAAACTACCAGAAACAAAAGCACTGTGGTTATCTTCATTGTTCCGTAGAGCATCTATCGTCGGTGAGTCTGCCGCAGCTCCGGTTGTTTGGTGCGTTGGATCTCAGGACGAGTTTCAGGCGGTTTCAGCATCCACCACATTCTTGTCTTTGACCCAGCGAGGAGCGACTATTCTTCCGGGAGGTGAGACGGTTCGCAGTCTGGCAGATCGACAGCTTCTTGCTGTCGTTTCGCCTTACTCAGAGGACCTCCAGAATGTGATTATCGAGCGAGCGGATGAATGGTTGGGGCAGCCCGGACGCCATGATTTGTTTTTTGGCTCCTCAGAATCCGGTGCCCTGAAGCTTTATCTGGTCCCACATGTCGCTTTGCTGCTGGTGAGCGCATTAACTTGTGTTCTTTTCTATCTGACCTCCTGGCTTTTCAGAGGACTTACAATAACGGCCCCAGCCCTGCTATTGATCTGTTTCGGTCTGGCCGCCTGGCTCTTTGTCCCGGAGCGAACTCTAATCGTGGCTCCTTACGTTGCAATGGGCGTACTGTTTGGATTTGTTTCTGCCACGATACAGCGTATGACCAGCGAACGACGAATGAGATTCTCCGGGTCTTCGAAAGTTAACGAGTATCCCACGGTGTTTGGTTTCTCTGGTGTAATGACGTCACCATTGCCGGATTCTGGAGGTCCGATTTCCGCACAGAACTCGCGTGCTTCGGATGTGACAGTAGGTTCCGCTGGTTAATCCGTCCGTCAATTACCTCAGTTTCAAATTGAATTCGGGATTAACGAAGTAACTTTTTCACCTCGACTTCGAGGATACCACTTTCCCATTGATGATGCATCTCGCAAAAGTTGTCGCGACTAATTCCCGGTCTGGGACTGACGGATCTTCATGAACGTTCTGGCCTTACT
>CAIXQV010000154.1 GCA_903921605.1 uncultured Planctomycetaceae bacterium
GAAGGCCTGCGTCGCATGTTTGAAGCGATGCGGTTGCGAGTGGAACAGTTGGGTGGCCGACTGCCAAACGCCAAGAAGATGAACTTCGTGCGTCCGCTGGAGGTTCTCACCGCGTGGCAGTTGCAGTTGAAATCACACGAACGCGATCGATCGGAGAAGGAACGGCTTGTCAACGACGCCGACACTCGTCAGCGAGATGGAATTCATGCTCAGCACCAGATGGAAGCCGCTGAACTGCGCCGCAGTGCGATTCTGGCTCGATCCGGTGTGGCATCTCGCGAAGAGCTGGTTCGTCAGCAGGAAGTTGAAACTCGTCGCGTACAGCTTGAGAATCAACTCAAGAAAGCCAACGATGAACTGAGTGACGCCGCGTCGGCTGAGACTGAACTGGCGATCGTAGAAGACGATCTGTTCCGCTTCGATCCTCCCCGTGCGAAAGAAACCATCCAAATTCGCACGGCGGAACTGACGGAAGTCGAGCAGAAGTTGAATCGAAACCATGAAGAACTCGGCAGCCTGAAGCAGGAAATTCGGCTTCTGGAGTCTGGCCGTGATTCGCACGAAGAATTCTTCCGCAAGTCGCAGTTGGCGTCAGAAATCTACCGCGCGAGTGAGGAATGGTTCTCGCTGCAGATTGAGCACGAAGCCGTGATTCAGATCCGTCGGCGATTTGAGCAGGAGAATATCTCAGGCACGCTGATTACCGCTTCGCAATACATGCACCGCATGACATCCGGACGGTATCACCGCATCTGGGCTCCGCTTGGTGAAGACTACCTGTGTATTGATGATGAGTATGGTCAGACGTTTCGTGTCGAACAGCTCAGCGGGGGAACTCGTGAGCAATTGTTCCTCTCAATCCGTTTTGCTCTGGTAAGAGAATTCGCGCGACGCGGCGTTGAGCTGCCGCTGGTGATGGACGACCTGTTCGTCAACTTCGACCAGGAACGAACCGAAGCCGCCGCTGATTGTCTCCTGGATGTTGCGAAGGATGGTCAGCAGGTTTTGTTCTTTACCTGCCACGAGCACATTGCACATCTGTTTCAGAAGAAGAATATAGAGCCGCTCTGGCTGCCGGGGCACAAAGTGGCCTTCGACACCATGAAGCCCGACATCGAAGATCATTCTCAATCATCGTCCGGCGAAACCGACACGAACAGTGCCGACTTCGTTGCGAACTCAGATGAACTGCTGGACGAACGCTTCGAAACATCAGCCGACGGTGACCCTGCCAGCGCGATCTAACGGGACAGCGCCATGTTGCCCCTTCTCCCTCGATTTTTTGCGGACAGAGAGCGTGTTGTTAGGTGGCAGGATGGACGCAAAAAATTGGGAGAGAGGGCTGTGGTGAGGGGCCTGTTTTGGACCACTGCCACCCGCGAAAGCCCCTCAGTCGGCCTAACGGCCACCTTCTCCCCCGAGGGGGAGAAGGGCCACTGTTTCACTCGGCAACGTCTGGTCAGGAAACTCCTTTGGTGAACCTGAGTCGTCAAACATGGCGCTGTCCAGCTAAGTACCAGCAAAGCCTGACGCTGAATGGCTGCGCCCCGGGGTGCAGTCATCGCTGATATTCCATGTGGGGCCTTGTCGCCCAGAAAGCGGCCCCCGCATGCGTGTTACTCAGGATGGCGGCCGAGATTGTTCTGATACATGGCATGCCTACAAGTGGCGGCAAGTCGCGAATAGCTGTCCGGCAGGCTCGTGCCTACCCACAAAAATTCGCGACCGCCCCGAGTTCCCGTCGACCGCCCCGATTACAAATTGCGTTCCTGGTCAGCCTTGTTCAAAGCTTTCAGGTAGGCATGAGCGGCCGCTTCGATAATGTCGGTGCTGATGCTCTTGCCGTGGTACTGGCGACCATTCACATTGATTTTGACGCGGACTTCGCCCTGAGCATCCTGGCCTTCAGAAACGCTGCGGACGTCGAATTCTTCCAGCCGAGCTGGCAGTTCAACGATGCGTTCCATGGCTTTGAAGACTGCATCAATCGGGCCGTCACCAATCGCCGCATCGCAACGAACGGGATTCCCCTCGCACTGCAATTCCAATGTGGCTGTCGGGATTGCAGACGACCCCGCGGACGTATGAAAGCTGACGAGCTTCCATCGATCGGCGGCATCTGAAAGTCGGTTCTCAATCAAGGCAACAATGTCCGAGTCGTAAACTTCCTTCTTCTTGTCAGCCAGAGCAATAAAGTCTTCGAACGCTTTCTGCAAAGCCTGATCGTCGAGGTTGAATCCTAACTGGATAACCCGATCCCGAAACGCATGGCGTCCACTATGTTTGCCGAGTACCAGATTCTGGCCGACATAACCGACATCTTCC
>CAIXQV010000155.1 GCA_903921605.1 uncultured Planctomycetaceae bacterium
ACCGCAATGATGTTGAGCTGAGCTCTTCATCCATGGGAACTTCTGTCACTTCCTCCGGCCATGAGATCCTGCCCCATGGCGCTGGCAGATCGATATCAGTTCCATCCGGATGCGTATCATCGATTCCCATCGCGGCATCAATGACAGCCTGACAGGAATCGAAGAACTGTTGGGTTTGGTCGAAATCCCCATGACGACTATCCCCCGTGTGTCTCGTGATCGAAATCTCAATCGTGAACATCGCGGAACCAGTCTGCACTCTCCGGCGCGAGGCAACGGTCCTCGAACATTCCTGACATGACACGACGACATGCGTCTTGTCTGGTGCCTTTGCTCGCTTCGCCAGCTGCTGAACGTTCAGATCTTCAACAGTAACGACGTAACTTGATCCCATGACCGCTGTGATGCGATCACCGAGAATCTTTGCCGTCGCAAGTTGAGGATGAATCGTTGTCATTTTTCAGGGCCGGCCGCTACGAAGTGAATCCGAATCGCTGTCCGATGAACCGACGTGTACCGAAACAGTTCGCTGTTGAACGCTGGTGTCGCAAGATATCGCTGCCCCGCGAACACCAACTCATCGTTTTGAATCGGCTCTCGACCGAGCCAGTTCATGAACGTGTCAGACTGGCATTCCACAGGTGTTAAACACCGAATCACGAAGTCCTGATTTTCGATTTCAGTTCTGACGGACGCGGTTTCTTCGGCATCGCCTCGCCTGCCCTCCGGTGTCACACGGATCTTTGCAGTCCGTTGTTCTCCCAGCGGGCGATAGACAGCAAACTCAGACATCTTCTGTTCGAAGACTCTGTCCAATGCCTGTCGGCCCTTTTTGAGCAGGTTGATCGGCGATGCCAAAGGACCACTCCGTCAGAATTGGCCCGTGGCATCGAGTGATGTCACGGGCCGGTCGATTATGTTGCAGCTGCGCCGATGGCGACTGGACATTTGTTGTCGAAGCGAACGTAGACGAACTCTTCAGTCACTCGCACCGGACGATCAGCGACGGTTCCAACGAACAGCGATGATGCGTCGTTGGCGTAAATGATCGTCGAATAAGGATTCGTCGTCGCATCGAACGCACTGCCAGGCGTGGTCCGCGAGGCATAGACCTTGGCACCGATCTGCTGCGTGATCGCATTCGAGCCGGCTGGGTTGTAAGCCGGGTTCTTGATGCGGAAGACCGCGCGTCCGTTCTGCACAACCGCAGCGGATTCTTTGCCCAGTTTGGCACCACGATCAGCGATCATGACAGCCCCGGTCGTCGGATTGAAATCCAACTCCCCTGGCAACAGATCTCTTGCCGCAGGAGTGCGCAGGTTGTCGTGATCCGGCGTGCCGTGTTCAAGTTCACAAATAAGATTTGGCATATTTGATTCCTCAGTTGAGGGATGATTCGGAACGGTAAATTCACACTCACAGATTCGGCCCCGTTGTGATTGCCGCATGGCTTACGCACAACGTTTCAGGCTACGCTTGACCCTTATTGAAGACTGCACCGATGTCGTCGATCTGGCCCATGCCGTAATCGAAGATGACTCGCATCTGCTGGCCCAGTGTGTTGAAGCTGCCGGGAGCGGTTTCGACCATGGGAATTCGCTGATTATTGAGGTAGCTGACAGCAAACATTGGCTGAACGTTCGGATCCGAGAGCTGGAACCACCCAGTGGCTGTCTTCAGTGGCCCCATGCTGGAATGATTCAGCCACTGGGTTTCGACAACGTTGTTGAGAGTTCCCTGGAAGACGTTGGTTTCCGTGCGGTCTTTCGTGGTGTTGTCAGATCGAGTCATGACCTTTTCTGACTTGTTGATGTCGCGAGCGTTCAGGGCCATTGAACCGGCCTGAACCAGCAAGACAACCGGACCAACGTTGAGGGGATTTCCTTCACGGTCCTGCATGTTCGCCCACAGGTCGTAAGACACCTTCAGAGCGTCGTAGCCGAACGCACTCCCCGCACCAATGATGTAGTTGATCGGCTCTTTGGCTGCGCCAACCGCCGTTCTCCAGAATGCCAAGGTGAGCAGCATGATATGGAAGTCTCGTTCAAGAGTCTGAGCACCCTTGAATCCGAGGATCTCACCGAACTGGCTGATGATCGACAGGTCATCGTTGACCATGTACTTTCGGGAAACTGCAAGCATGGCCCCCTGAGTGTCGATCTCGGTCGAGAACTTCGCATCTGAGATCTTCAGATGGGTGAGTTCACCAGATTCTGACAGTTTCTGAAGGAACCCTCCGCCCATAACGCGGTAATTGTTCTTCGGACGGAAGTCTCGCGAAGACTGCTGAGCGGCGATCCGAGGAATGACCGACTGGAATGCATTGTACCGAGCGTGAACACTGCGGTTGATCGCATCGTCGTTGATCGAGGCGAGATTCATGACAGAGAACGCACTGGACGCCTGCAGTTGACCAGAAGCTTTCAGAAACTCCCACTTCTGCTGCATCTCGCCAGCAAGCCGGCCATATTCAACCGGGCTGATGTGATGGGGAACAGGTTCCCCGGAGGCCTGAAGAGCCATGCGGATCAAAGCATGGTAACCGATCCCACGCCAGCGAGCCGATTCCGCCTCGTTAATCACCTTCTGGTCATATCCAGACGCTTCAATCTCAGAGGGTTTTACGCCGCCGCTGATGGCGAGCGCACAGGCCAGAACTTGATGCGACGCCGGTCCACCTTCAGCATCTCCACCGCTACGGCTGAAGATGTCGAGTTTGGGAGGTGCCTTTTCGAAATCGGCGATCTTCTTGTGCAGTTCCATCGTGCGTCGGTCCCAGTTCTCCTTGATCGCCGACGCCTGCAACTCCGGATAACCAGTTCCAAAGACTTCAGAGATGGCTGCTCGCTGTTCAGCAGCATGCAGTTCACGCTGCCGCATGTCATTCAGGCGAGTTTCGAACTGATTGGCCGCGGCCAAGAGGTCGTTATTGAACTTAGCGACCGTTTCTGCGGCCTTCTGTTCAATTCCCTTCAGCACATTTGCGGCAACGAGTTCACCGGAGCCAGTGACACCATCTCCTGTTCCTTCAGACGCGGTGATCGCACCATCAGGAAACTTTGCATCATAGGCTGCCTGAAGCAGGGTTCGGTCCGCATCACTGAGTGATGCCACATCTCGTCCACACGCTTTCACAAACGCGTCGAACTTCATATCAGAGTCTCCTGAAAAACTGTCTGACGCGGAAATTGAAATTTGTGGACCAGATTCATTTGCTCCTAACCCTGTGGCGGTTGTTTCCCTCCACAGAAAGTCATC
>CAIXQV010000156.1 GCA_903921605.1 uncultured Planctomycetaceae bacterium
AGTCAACGCGGTCTTCGGGATTTGCTGTCTGGTTGCTGCATCGAGCGTGTTGAACCAGGTGTGGGAGTCTTCAACGGATTCTCGAATGGATCGCACTGGTGATCGTCCGATTGCTTCGGGGCGAATGACTCGGTTCGAAGGGACTGCGTTCGGGATCACGCTGTCAATAACAGGCGCGTGGGTGCTCTATCTGTTTGTCAATGAGCTTACCAGTGTTGCTTCCCTTCTGACGATGCTGACTTACGTGCTTGTTTACACGCCTCTGAAGCGAGTCAGCGGGCTCTGCACAACCGTCGGGGCAATTCCTGGAGCGATGCCGCCAGTACTCGGATGGTTTGCCGCCGGCGGAGGACCGACGTCTGAAGCGTTGGCCTTGTTCGCGGTCTTTTTCGTATGGCAGTTTCCGCATTTTCTGGCCATTGGCTGGATTTATCGGGATGATTACCAGGCGGCTGGCCTGAAAATGCTGCCTTCGTTTCATGATGAGGGACGGCGGACGGGCTGGGTGGCACTCGTGTACGCGGTTGCCTTCGTACCTGTCAGTTGTCTTCCACGTTTCGTGGGGCTTGCCGGTTCGGGATATCTTGCTGCGGCGTTGGTGCTGTCGCTGGGTTATCTCTGGTTGACTATCCGGTTTTTTATGTCACGCACCAACGTCACTGCCCGACAGTTGATGGTTGGTTCATTGATCTGTCTTCCTGCGATGTTGATTTGTCTGGTCGCCGATTATCTTCGGCTGGTCTCGTTGTCCTGAATTCGTCTCACCTGCTGAGACGGACTTTTTGAATTGCCTTGAACGCCATGTCACATACTGCAGCACCTCCGGCCCTGAAGATGGGGATCCCCATTCCGAACTCAAAGCTCGGACTGTGGCTTTTCCTCGGTACAGAGATCATGTTCTTTACCGCGTTCATCGGCTCTTACATTGTGTTGCGACTGGGGTCTCAGGGCTGGCCAGTGGATCCTAAAGATACTCACATCAACGTATTGCTTGGCGGGGTCAACACTTTTGTGCTGATCGTCTCCAGTTATTTGGTCGTTGTGGCGCACGAAGCCATGGCCCAGAAGAACTTCGGGAAGGCTCGCACGTACCTGACGGGAACAATGATCCTGGCCGTTCTGTTCCTTGGGATTAAGTCGGTTGAATATCTTGGCAAGATTCAGCACGACATTGTGCCGGGGCATATCGCTGAGACGCCAACACAGGCGATCAGTAAGGTAAGCCGTGAAATGGAAGTTGTCGTCCGAAATCGGTTCCGCGAGTACACCGATGGTGGTGCGGTTATTACTGAGCGTCCAAACGACATCGTCAATGTCGTGAATCTGATCGCAGCTATTCCTGACGGGAAGCCGCCTGAAGGAATGGCAGATTATGTCTTCCGTGAGTATCAGGCGACGGCTCCGGCCGATCTGGAACTGTTCCGCAAGTGGATGAATCTGCATCAGCACATTGTGGCTAATGTTTCGCTGACCGTGCCTGCTCTGCCGGCTGAATACCTCGCCGCGCGTGACAGTCTGAAAGAAGGCGACAAGTTTCCGGAATTGAAGTATGAGGAAGTCAAAGACCTGCTGAAGGAGATGAAGGCTAACGAACAGTATGGTTCGTATGTCAGTGCCGGCGTGTTCGATCCTCATCCGATCGTGTACGGGAATATCTTCGCTTCGTGTTACTTTCTGATGACCGGCTTCCACGCGGTCCACGTTATCGTGGGCATGATTCTGTTTGCTGTCGTTCTTAAGCAAGGCAGCGGACTGAATGAGAAGTGGACCGACTTTTTGGAGAATAGTGGTCTGTACTGGCACTTCGTGGACCTTGTCTGGATCTTCCTGTTCCCGATGCTGTATATCATCTGAGGTCGTCTCACGTCGGCTGTGTCTTTGGCTCAGAAGCTGTTTTGTTCCTGAATGGGTTTCCAATGTCTCACGATGATCACGCCACTCATCACGTCAACTATCTGGCCATCTTCTTTGTGCTCTGCGGATGCACAGCGTTGTCTGTGATTTTTGACGTGTTGCATATGCCAAAGCCAGTCACGATTGTTCTGGTGTTGGCGGTGGCCTGTGCTAAAGCAATGTGCGTGATGATGTATTTCATGCACCTTAAGTTTGAGGGCAATTGGAAGTACGTTCTGCTGGCCCCGACGACGATTTTGTCCATCGGACTTCCACTTGCTTTGTTTCCGGACATTGGACGATCGTACTACATCAGTGTTGCTCCCCAGACAGGCGTCTGGGCCCCTGAGATCAGTGATTTCGAATCTCACGAGGCTTCACATGCTGAAGTACCGGCCGCCGAACCAGAAGCTGCGCCAGCGGAGTAAGTTCGAGGTTAGACTTTTGAAATTTCTTCAGCCCGGCCTCCTCTGGACGCCGGGCTTGTTTTTTCTGGCGTGAAGCCATGCCTGCGACTGTGATCAACGCCGAATCTCTTAGCTACTCCTATGG
>CAIXQV010000157.1 GCA_903921605.1 uncultured Planctomycetaceae bacterium
GCAGCCCTGCGGCGGGCGAATTTGCTGCGGATATCCAGGACGGCGTCGATCACATCGGCGACGTCCTGATCCGACATCGAAGGCGACAGCGGCAGGCTGAGCATATTCTGAAATGCCCCGTGCGCCACCGGGAAATCGTCCGGATGGTAGTTGTACTTGTCGCGATAGTATGAGTGCATGTGGATCGGGATGAAATGAACCGAGGTGCCGATTCTTCGCGCGGTCATCTCTTCGATAAACTGATTGCGGTTAATGGTCAGTTCGGAAGATCTCAGTCGCAGCACATACAGGTGCCATGCGTTCGTGACATGGTCGCGAGTCGTCGGCGTCAAAAATGGGGCATGGTTCCGGAACGCCGAGTTGTAAGCCTGCACAATCTCCCGACGACGGGCCTGCATCCGATCGAAACGCCGAAGCTGTTGCAGTCCCAATGCCGCCTGCAGATCCGTCATGTTGTATTTGAATCCTGGCTCCACGATGTCGTAGGCCCATTTGCCACCGGCCGAGTACCGGCTCCAGGCTTCGCGATTCATTCCATGCAGGCTGAAGATGCGAGCCCTCTCGAGAAGCTCCGCAGATCCTGTCAGCATTCCTCCTTCACCCGTTGTCAAATTCTTTGTCGCATAGAAGCTGAACGCGGTAAGGTTCGAGCCAGCGCCGATGGGTTGGCCATCGAACGCCGCACCAATGGCGTGTGCCGCATCCTCAATCAGGTGCAGGCCGTACTGATCGCAGATGGATCTCAGGGCGTGCAGTTCAACAGGGTGACCCGCATAGTGAACTGCGATAACAGCTTTGGTCTTCGGAGTGATGGCCTGCTCAACGGCGTCCGGCTGAAGATTCAATGTATCGGGTTCCACGTCCACAAGGACTGGCGTGGCTCCGACGTGTTCAATTACATTGACAGAAGCCGCAAATGTCATGGGCGTTGTGATCACTTCGTCGCCCGGGCCGATATTGAGGACCTTGAGAGCGATATGCAGTCCGGCGGTGCAGGAGTTCAATGACAGCGCGGCAGGGGATCCGAATGCCTGGCAAAAGTCCTGCTCGAATTGCCGGGTTCTGGGACCGGACGTAAGCCAACCCGACTTCAATGCTTCGACAACTTCGTCAATTTCTTCTGCGCCAATAAGCGGAAGTGAAAAGGAAAGGAATGTGTCACGCATTGGTGACCTCCGGTTGTCGGGATTCTGGAAGCGAATTGAAAGGCGCCGTGTAGTTGTTTTGGGGAATTGCCGCCAGAGGAATGCTCGAGAAGTCTCAGGGCGGCAGAGCTTGCTTGGGCCTTCCGACCTGTAGCCTGAGTCCAGTATCGCCAGACGCAGGTGGTGTAAGCACTGAGGATCGTCGCAGTCGGATTGGCACTAAGCATGAACAATCGGCAAAAACTGCCGAAGCTTTGATATCCTCGGCTGTTTGCGCAGATTGCCGTGACTTCCTTGTGTGCACAAACGGTGTCGTCGTATCTCTAAGTTGAGCTTGGCTGGGATTGGGTGTTGTCTTCTGAGTTCGGGACGAAATCATGTGATGACTTCTGCTGCGCGGTTCATGGAAGAGCTGACGTCAGTTGGTTTGGGATGTCTGAAGAAGATCATGAGCGACCAGCGGGTCAGATGTTTTGACCCACCGACGAAGACCGTCGCTAGCTCGATCTCAACGGATGTCTCCTGATCAGTGACCGAAACCATGAGACGAATAATCTGTTGTAAAGCGATGTTTTGCTGTTTGTCGCTTCTCGCGATGGGGCCTGCTGATGTCATGTCGCAGGAACCGGCACGACCAGTGACTCCGGCGACGGAAACCAGTCGACGAAACACAGCGGTGACGCTCAACTACTGTCGTGCCGCGCTGCATCGAATTCGCCGCGCGCCTTCAAAGCAGGTTCTGCTGGAAGAGCAGCAGCGTATTCTGAACAACCTGGACCTCAACCAGATTGATGATCCGGAAGTGATCAGTCTTTACCGATCCATTCTGGACGAAATCGGTCAGGTGGAAATCAGTGACCGTGAGCGAGTTGTTATTGGCGAACAATTCCACCGAGGCGTCCAGCGTAAATTGGGGACGGACTTCTTCGTGATCGGAGCGCAGGCGGCGACGGGGCAGGTTGGTTCCGTTATCCAGTCCGGCGCAAACAGCTGGTGGGATTATCGCTCAACTCAGATCAAACGTGACTCTGATCTTTGGCAGGTCGAGAAAACTCAGTTCACGACTTTGATGACACGATCGTCGACGTTCCTGGATAGTTTCTGGAAGCTTAGCCGAAAGAATGAGATACCCGACAAGTGGTTGCTGCGCGATCAGGATCTGGATCAACTGACGGAGACACTGGAGGAGCAGGATCCGGAGCGTCGGCTTCGCATGCTGGCGCGGTCTGAGCGATTTATGGAATGCTATCCTCCATACTGGTACTACGTCGCCAGAACGCAGCAGCAACTTGGCCGTAATCAGGATGCGGTGCGAACCTTTGAACGTCTGACGGAGATTGGTCATGGCCATTTTCGTCAGGACGATATGCTCGCCAGCAGCATGGCCAACATGGCGCTGATTCAGGAGAGTGAACGAGATCCCGAGGCTCCTCGGACTGCCGCCAGAGCCTTCGATTATTCGACACGCAACTGGGAAGCCAACCTCGTCTGTGCGTGGGTTCTGGGGCGACACGGCGAGTATCGCGACGCAGAAGACCTGATTCTTTGCAACATGGATGATGAACTGGAAACGGATCAAAGCACAGTGGCGTTGGTTTCGCTGTACTTCCATTCTGCCGACAAAAGCAAGCTGAAGAATCTGCTGGAAGACGAAAGAGTTGTTCGCCGTATTCCAATTCCGGGGCTATTGCTTTGTGCGCGACTGCTGGGGCCCGAGGATTTGCCGCGCGGGGCAGAGACCTATCTGGCTTCGACGTTAACGGCCGTTCCAAGGTCATCCGGACGGATGAATGCGATCTCTGTCGCGGCGGCTCGAGGATGGAAGCTGAATGATGCGGAAGCTCTGATCTCCGATGGTTCGCATACGTTTCAGTATGCCGGACATCGTGCGATTGAGGAGGGGCTGGAAGTCAGCTTTACGCCTTCGCTCGATTCGAAGTCATCTGGTGAGCTTGGCACAACACTGAAGATGACGCTGCGTTATCCTGCAACGCCTCCGATTCAGATCGTGTTGACTCGTGAGACCCGGGATGAAGTCGCGGTGAACGACCAGCGAGGTTCTGGTCGATTTCCTCTGTTTGGAGGTTCTCTGACGGGTTCATCACGATCACGGGAAGGGCAGGGGATGTATCGCATTCAGGAGATTGAGGTTGATGGGCTGCGATTGTCATTGCGACCATCAACATCTTCATCCGACGAAATTCGTGTTCTGCGGCCGGAGTTTCCTGACGCTGAACAAACGACCCGCGGGTGATGGTTCATTGCTGGCAAAATGTAGGTTGGACATTCTTGTCCGACAGAGAATTGACGGGCGGAATGCCCATCCTACTAAAATGTCGCCGCAGGAAGTGAAGTCTTTACAGCGTCTTGGCCGGAGTATTTTCCGCGAGATCCCGGATCATATCTCGCGTGGCCGCTTCGATGGCGTCCTGCCATCGCGTTTCGCCAAATTGCTCAGCGTACGGCTTACGCTGCCAGGCAAAGTTGATCCCGCGTGAGCTGTTCACCACGGCGCCAAGGCCGTCAGAGTTAAATGCTCC
>CAIXQV010000158.1 GCA_903921605.1 uncultured Planctomycetaceae bacterium
ATGTTTTCCTGCATGCGCGGCGGAATTTCTTTGCCGGTTAGTTTGCAGTCCGAGTTGCGATCGAGCTGTTTGAACATCGCAGCCGCGCTGGCATACTCCATCGGGCTAATTGGATTCTTCTTGCGATCAGCGGCTTTACGGGCTCCGGATTTCATGGCCCCGGATGTCTCAGTACTCGGCTTGTCGGCACCGAGTTTCCCGCTGGTCGATTTCGGTTCGACTTTGGCATCATCCTTCTCCATGCGATCCTTGTCGGCGTCCATCATTTCGTCCGACTTCCCGTTGGTCGGCTGCGTTCCGGGACGTTCACCACGGAGGTAAGCCTGCACCTTGTCGACCGGCACGCTATCCTGTCCGATGCGATCCAGCAGTTGTTCGAAGCGATCACGCATCGGGCCCGGCACTTCGTCCAGAGAAACATTGCCGTCACCGTTGCGGTCGAGACGGCTGACGTCAAACGATGCCATGCGATCGGACGTGTTGGCCCCGGGAAGCTCCACTGGTTTAGGATCGGTGACGGCTTTGGCAAACTCGTCCTTGTTCAGTGCTCCGTCTTCGTCTCCATCTGCGACTCGCAAGGCCCGTTTAAACATGGTCTGTTGCGGTCCGGTCGTTTCGGACTGAGTTACCTTACCATCCGAGTTCTTGTCGAGCTTCGCAAAGAGGTCCGGGGCCGAGACGCCGTCGGGAGAAAACGCTGACACGGCCAATGAAAGCAGTGAAGAGATCATCGCGGATTCCTCTAAGAAACACAGTTACGTGAAAGCATCTCGTGCGTTGCCAAACCCTGAAATGAACGTTGGACATTCTTGTCCGACTGGGTTTCGACGGGCAAGAATGGCATCCTGCTCGAAAATCAAGAGGCCGCACCCAGACACTTTAACACCTCGCTGGGCGTCCGGAGTCGCCTGATTTTCAGAAAACCATGCGGACTCCAGAGCCAGCCGACCGGGACTATTCAAGAATACGGATGCAGGATGCCCCGGTAACCTCGACCGGAGTCCCTGAAGCCGTCAGCTTGCCGGTTTCCGCATCGATGCGAAAAGTCGCCACATTATTGCCGGGCATATTGGCGCACAGCAGCACAGAGCCGCTCTTTGGAATGGCCAGATTCTGAGGCCCCTTGCCAAGGCTGGGAGTGATCTCGATCAGCGTCAGAGTTCCGTCTTCCGCAATCTTGTAGCCGGCAATGCTGTCGTGTCCTCGATTCGTACCGTAAAGATACTTTCCGTTCGGCGTGATCTTCAGGTCGGCTGTGTGAGTGACTCCGTCGTAATCGGCTGGCAATGTCGAAATCGTTTGACGTTCAATCAGCATGCCAGAGTCCGCCAGAAAATCAAACAGCGTGACCGTATTGAGCAACTCGTTGATCACATACAGATTCTTTCCGTTCGGATGAAACGTCATGTGACGTGGACCGCTGCCCGGTGGAGTTCGCACGAACGGTTGAGCGGCTGGGGTGAGTTTTGCAGTGGCCGCATCAAGGGCGTAGCAGACAATCTGGTCGAGACCCAGATCCGCCGAGTAGGCAAAGCGATTGTTCGGGCTGATCACAAAACAGTGAGCGTGAGCTTCCTTTTGGCGAGCCTCATTGAGGCTGGAACCATGATGCTGCACGAACGACACAGGTTCTGACAGAGAACCGTCCGCTTTAATCGAATAAGACGCAACGCTGCCGCTCGAATAGTTGGCCATCAAAACCGTTTTTCCCGTCGCGTCAACTTCCAGGAAGCAAGACGCCGTGCCCTTGGTCGACTGACGATTAAGAGGGCTCAGCTTCCCACTGCGACCTTCAAGCTTGAACGCTGCGACCTGTTCAGGCTCTTTGCCGCCAAAGGTGGGAGCGTAGATGGAGTAGAGAAATTTGTGGTCGGGTGAAACGGCAATAAAGAAAGGATTTTCTACGCCAGCCGTTTTGTGAACGGGCTTCAGAGTCGCCGATTTTTCATCCAGCGTCATGGCATGAATCCCGCCTTGATCACCGCCTGCGAATGAGGATACAAAAACCAGAGGTTCTTCGGCCGAGGCTGAATGAGAAAGTGTCATCAGGCTGATTCCTGCAGCAAGAAAGAAAAATTTCGAAAACTCCGCGATTCGCATGATCAGTTCCTTTGTGTTCGAAGGTCTGCAATCCAGGGGCACCATCCACTTGAGTAACGGATCAATCTAAAGAGTCCGCCGAGATCAAGCCAGTAACTCGCGAACGATGGGTGCAGTCGCGGATTTCGGTGGAATGGCTTATACGGCATTCCCGTAGGTTTTCCAGAGATCGCTGTACATGACGGAGCAAAGCCCCGCCATTCGGTTGACACGGCGGACTTTCCATCGAGCTCCCGTTTGTTTCAGCCGGCGACCGATCAGGTTTTTGCAGGCACCTTCGATCTGGCCACTCCCGATGGAGCGACCTTCCAAAAGGCGAACCGCATAGTGCATATGATGGCTGTGATTCGCGAAGTAGGCGGAAAGTGACACAAGGCTCGTACGCTTCCCGGGAGATCGAACTTGTTTCATCATTTCGGCGATCTCACGCTGCACTCCAGGCTCGCCTTTCGCAAGCACGATACTGCGAACAGCATCCAGCCACTGCGTTGCTTCCGTTGTGCCTTCGCCGAACACTGTCCTTGCTGTCTCAGCAATGTGCTCCACTGCATGAAAAATATCCAACATCCCTTCGGCGGCAGGCAGATGATTCAACTGTTCTTCCCAGATCCATTTGGCGCCGTCGGCCAGCATGGTAATGTTCGATGTGTCCAGAATCCCCAACCGTCGACACCATTGAGAGCATCGGCTTCCGAAGCGATCACTGGCTTCAATAGCGGCAAAGGCGACTCGCACTTTGGGAACCGATAGTGTTCGTGTCGCCCACTCTTCAGCTGTCGCTGCTTCAGCCAGTTCCCGCTTTGAAAAGATCGCCAGTTTCGTTTCTCGCCAGCCTTCTGTTGTGTTAACGCACGTTCCGTCGGTGGTGAATTCAACCTCGCCACCAGAAATACGGTGCCATGCACTTGATAGACACACTCCATGCACTTGACAGGCGCAACTGGCAGAAGAAGCTGCGAGGCACAAAATCCCGGAGGAAATCGGTGGAGTTGGTGACGCCTGAAGGCAGGTCACCGCGATCGCGGCAGAAAGCGTCGTTCCATCCAGTTCACGTCATGC
>CAIXQV010000159.1 GCA_903921605.1 uncultured Planctomycetaceae bacterium
ATCCCGGTTTCCGTGGGCTAACGCCCACGGCTATGTTCCACCGTCGCTTCGCGACTCAAGAAACTGCTCAACGCCAAAAAGCGTCAGCGAGGGTTAGTCTGCCGAACAGCCTTCGCAGTTTGAAACGCTGGCATGCCCTGCCATGTCGTGGGAAGATCGCAAAACGACCGAGAATCGAATCTAACCATTGGCCACGACAACACCGACCACCAGATTGAAGAACAGTTGCCCCTCACATGACCGACGCCACCGTTTCTGATCTCTCGTATGCCGACACCCTCTGGAAAGCCGCCGACGTGCTGCGCGGGCACGTCGAAATGCGTGAACGGTGCGGAAGCCGGATGGTAGCCCTTTGCAACGATTCTAATGGCATGTTCGTCCAATCGAAAAAGTTTACGGAGGTCCGTGAACACACCCAGGAAGACAACTCGGTCTACGAACAGAAGTGCAACACGGTTCGACGGGAACACACAAACGTCGGCATCCACCGCATCGAATCCAATCACGGCCTCGCGCCTAACGCCACATGCCTTCGCGGTGCCCATCGAGATAGCAACGCCAACTTCTTGCTCGCCGTTCCTCCGCACGGAACGCCAACTATGCCTTGCCCCAGCCCTTCATTCAGAACATTGCTTGCTCGAGGGCAAAAGTAACCAACTGAGGAATCGCTTATCCATGAGCACTTATCCAAAAGGATCAGAATGGCGGCTGTGGGATCTCCATATCCATACCCCAGCATCCTACAACTACACGGGAGGTCGCTTTGCTACCATGACGCCAACGGAGAGGACCGTGGCGGTCAATCAAATCATCTCGAATATCAACGAAAGCGACGTGGCAGTTTACGCCATTAACGACTATTGGACTTTCGACGGCTATCTTGAACTGCGAAGGGCACACGAGGCGGGCAGAGCAATTCATAAAAGCGTGTTTCCTGCGATTGAGCTTCGAATCGAATCAGCGTCGAAACATCGTCTAAACATTCATGTGATCTTATCGGATAAGCTCACAGTCCAGCAGCTCAACGACTTCAAGGCGCAACTCCGACTCAGAATAATCGATCGTCCACTCTCGGATGAAGCACTTATCGAATATGCAAAACGGCTAGATCCGGCCAAAGCGAAGAAGCACGGTGCTCCGGAGAACTATTTGAAAGATCCGGTCGCACTTGCACGCCTCGGAGCGGAGACAGCCGAGATAACCAAGGCATCATTTGAAGCGGCCCTGAAATCAGTCCCTGAAGATCACCGGCTTGTGATGGTTCCATTCGACTGCTATGGCGGGATGGAGAAGATCGATTGGAAAACGCAACCGGCAGAAGATCTGTATTTCATGCAACTGGTGGACGTTGTCGAGGAGCGAGATCAAGACAACATCGATTTGTTCGCGTGCCGCAAAACACCGGCGAATGAAAACTTTATAGAAAACTTCAAAGTAACTATCGGTGGCCGCCCGAAGCCCTGTGTCTCGGGTAGCGACGGACACTCGATTGCCTCTTTCAAGACTTGGCGTGCCGAGACAAAAACCCGAAAAACTTGGATTAAGGCAGACCCGACTTTTGAAGGTTTCCGACAGATCATCTTTGAACCGACTGGTCGGGTGCGAGTGCAGGAGTCGAATCCAAACGCGGGTTACACAAAGCCCTTCTTGAGCTCGGTTGCAATCGCACAGGAGTTTTCGCCCTTCCCAGAAAGTCCGTTGTATGAAAATCCCCGCTTTGGCCGGGAACCAGGACTTGCCCTGAATAGCAACCTTGTCTGTGTGATTGGAGGGCGAGGAACGGGAAAGAGTTGTCTGGTGGACTATCTTGGCAAGGCGTTTGGACCAGCATCCAAAACGACACCCTACGTTCTGAGCGAGCATTTCACCGTCGTTTTCAACAAGGATCTCGCAAGCACCTCGACACATCATGCGAAAGAAGAGGCCGAGCTTCCGCTCGTCTATATCTCACAGAATGAGGTGAAGACGAAGGTGACGACCGGAACCGTCGGTGAGGAGATCAAGCAGATGCTCGGGGTTGAGGGGCTGACGTTTGACAGTGAAGTCGATAGCAAGATCCGCGACATTCTTTCTGCGGTCGATAAGTACAAAGAGTGGTTCAAGCAGACGAACGAAAAGGGCGAGACAATCCATGATCGGGCGAGCATTGAGGCCCAGATCACCAGAAATCAAAGTCTGCTCGACTCGATTACGACGGAGCAAAACAAGGAGAAACTCGAACGCTTTACCTCGAACATTTCAAAGGTCGCAGGAGCCGAAGAAAGGACACGTC
Source organism: uncultured Planctomycetaceae bacterium (assembly GCA_903921605.1). The sequence continues at coordinate 2,273 of CAIXQV010000159.1, forward strand.
ATCTCGGTCTTTTGAAAGTGGAACTGGAGACGTTTAAGACGGACTTCGACCAGCAGGCGGCGGCTATTGATCCGAGCATTCCCCTTCTCGAAATCACCGCCCAACTGGGAGCCATTCGTCTGCTGACTGAACAGGCAACTGCGGAAATTACTGTTTGCAAACAGGACAATACACAGATTCACGCAGATTTTGCGATGGTTTACACCGGCGACCTTTCAGGGCTCTTGCAGAACGCGGAGTCTTACCGAGGCGCCATCGAAAAGCTTAAGTCCAGCCTCGCGACGATTGAAGAGAAGCAGAAGGAGCTGGATGCTGCAGTTGCTAAAAGGGAGACGATCCACACGCTGATTGAGTCAGAATTAACAAGGCAGAAGCAGACGATCGACGCGAGGTGGAAGGCTATTCAGAAAGGCCAGTCGGATTGGACTCAAGAGCAGAAGGATCTGATGAGGAGAATTCTCGCTGACCGGCAAATCACACTCGAAGGCCATATCATCTTTGATCAGGCGTTGTTCCTCACGAAATTGAAGGAAGTCCTGAACCTGAGATCGTTCCGAGCAACAGCTGAACTTTCAGTTGAGGACCGAATCCGGGACGAGTTTAGGATCACAGACGCACCATCATTCTTGAGCTTCATGCAAGAGCGTCTGCATCAAACCGAAGACGCGGCTTATGTTTCTTGTGACCTCGCGTCCATGGTTTACAACGTTGCACAACGATCGGCCTTCCTCCGTGTTGAACCAGTGATTTCGTATGGAGGCCGTCCCTTCGAACGTCTGTCGGTCGGACAGAAGGGAACGGTTTACCTGTGTCTGAAACTGGCCACCCAAGCATTCACGCAACCGTTGATCTTCGATCAGCCGGAAGACGACCTAGACAACGAGTTCATCATTGAGGAGCTGGTCGAAATCTTCCGCGGCATTAAGCAGTTTCGGCAGGTCATACTTGTGACACACAACGCCAACCTTGTCGTCAACGCCGATTCTGAACAGGTAGTCGTCGCGGAAAACAATAACGGAGTCTTGAAATACACCTCTGGCAGTCTGGAATCTGAGCTAACAAATCAGGCTGTACGGCGGATTCTTGAAGGTGGTGATGAGGCATTCCTGAACCGCGAGCTGCGATATAACTTACGTTAAGTCGCTAAATCGCAAAAAGACGATGAGGTGGCGGACGGTGGCGATAGCATATGAGCCGAGAATTGTGAAACTCATGGTCAATGAGCCTGGTACCCAAAAACCGTAACAGTTATCGCCAATGCGATGGCTGCTTGGGCGATGGGCGACCAAGCTCTCATCGTCTTGCAAGACGAGACGATGCCGGAAATGGATTCAGAGTTTGATCAATTTTGTCAATTAGTTCACGAATCTTGATTGCTCGGCAGTGTTTGACGCGTAACAGGGTAACGTGTTGCGAGTGTTATTGGACGCGAATAACCATTAGCAAGACGTCAAGGAGATGCTGAAGCACGCCGGGACGCTACGGGAATCGGTCTGTTCGAACTTGTTGACAGTGGCGACTAAAGGGCATCCTGATATTCCGGAGTAGAGCGGATTTCCCGAGCTGTTCATTCGCGCCTGGCGAGCCAAATTACGTTGCCATAACCTCTCGTTGTTCGGCCGATGAATTTCGTCAGGTCGTCAATTGGTGGATCATTGATCCCGTGAGAGTTCCGCGTTTGCCCTCGCTGACGCTTCGGGTTACATGTTGCCTTGTTGCAAACACCAGCAACTCTGGGAAGCAGCCAGACTTCATCTCACAACGGAAAGCCAACGCTCGATGACGCTCGCGAAATACTTCGTCGTTCTCTTTGCCTCGCTAAGCATCACCACAATCGGAGCCGCTGCCGCACAGGAGTCGTCTGCAAAGACGGCGTCGAATGGCTTGGCACAAACGCGTGAGATTCATGTTTCTCCGCAAGGGGATAACAAGAACGATGGCAGTGCGGCTCGGCCGGTGGCGAC
>CAIXQV010000160.1 GCA_903921605.1 uncultured Planctomycetaceae bacterium
CCGATGAATATTGGGAAGCGTATTACGTCAACATCAGTCGCGACACGACATCCGATCAGGAGTTCATGCTGACACTGCAATACCGTTGCCCGATTGTCGAAGAGGGAGCTCGACCGTATACCGTGCAGAGCGGATTCCAGGGTGGCCTGCAGAAACTTCGCCTGCCGACTGTCGGTGAGAATGGCGGTTCAACGGTCGTGCAGCAGGTACAATTGGCGATCTGGGCTCCTGAAGAAATCGCGATTCTGGGCGAGCCGGAACTCTGGAGTCAACAAGGGGCCGTGCCGCCATCAATCAGCAGTCCTCTGCGATCCGGTACTTCGATCGGAGCCGCCAACGAAATGCACGAATGGATCGATCCGCAGCATGTGGTTTCCGGTGACTTCCCGACTCAAGGGAGCGTTACCGTTTATCGTGCCGTTGGTCGACAGCCTGAACTGACAGTCACGTGGTGGAGTCGTCCATTCCTGTTCTGGATGATCAGCGGAACATTGGTTTTGCTTGGACTGATTCTGCGTCGCACAGCCTGGGAGAACCGGATCACTCTGGTCCTGCTCGCGATTTTCGCCGTCGCGATGTACTCGTTGAAAGGTGATAATTCCACACCTCAATATGTGGCCATGGCCTGGCCGGGGATTCTGGTCGTCGGAGGTATCTGGCTCACAGGTTTGCTGATCGGTCAGAAGAATGGAACAAACGGAAACGGTACTTCAACGGCTGTTGAACAGTTAGTCACTCCTGTTGTACCGCCGCCCGCTCCACCTCAAGCCTCGCCAACTCCAACGCAGACCGCAGCAAGCACATCAGTCACACCGATGACCGCGGAAGGACAATCGCTGCCTGTTGGAACGATCCTTCCCGCTCCGGAAGTTCGCAAGATGATGGATGATCTGATGCGAGGTGGCAAATGAGGAATTTTGACTCTACTCATCTGAAACAACAACCAGCGGTTGACGCATTTGCGATCAAACCTGTCAGTTCAAATTTGAAATCTGAAATTTCAAATCTCAAATCTTGCGTGCGGCAACTTTCTTTCGATCTCAGGCTGGTCACCATCGCAGCTTGCCTGCTGATGCTGTCTCTGCGTCCTGTCTCCTTCGCACAGGAAGCTCCCACGCCGCCAGTGGCTGAAATCCAGAAGCCCAACGAGCAGTTCATTCCGGCCGATCAGTTGGACACGGTGTTCGAACGAGACCGTCGCGGGGTCATGATGAAACGCGATGAGTTTAAAGCTCTGCTGGAGAAAGCTCGCGCGAATGCAGCGACCAGTGAGATTCCGATCCCGATTATTACCGAGCAGGCGAATCTCTTCGTGACGCCGGGCGAGCATCAGGCGACGATTCGCATGGAACTAAAGGTGCGACAGTACGCACAAGGTTGGCAGTTACTGAAACTTCGAGCGGGGACCCTGCAGGTAGAGAAGGCCGAAATCAACGGACAGGCGGCTTTGGTGTCTCGAGATCCTGCGGAACCATCCGCACTGTTGATCGCACATGACACAGTCGGCGACTTTACAATTCAGATCAGCATGTCGACGCCCCTCGCGAAATCCGGCAGTGATCAATCGGCAGCCTTTGAACTTCCCGTCGTGCCGGCTGTGCAACTGAACGTTGAATGTCCCGCTGGCCGTCATCTTCTGGTGAACGATCTGAAACTTGAGCGTCCGGCTGCGGCCGATGCTGTTGCGAATTACGTTGTGCCGGTCGGAAATGCTCCCGATGTGCGTTTGCGCTGGGTGGTGCAGCAGAAGGAATCGGAGTCTCAAATTCTGGTTTTCGTTCG
>CAIXQV010000161.1 GCA_903921605.1 uncultured Planctomycetaceae bacterium
CATGTTGTTCATCGTTGCATTCTTTACTTGGATCTACTTCAGCAGAGCAGTGGACAACGATCGCCGTATTGCAGAGGGGCGACCTCTGTTTGAGCAGGAAGACAACGAGAAGGTTCTGGTTTGGCCTGATCTTGTTTACACCGAACTTATCTGCATGGTGGTGTTGACCGCCGTATTGGTTTTCTGGGGCATTGCACTGCAGGCTCCTCTTGAAGAGCCAGCCTCTTCGATGAAGACACCAAACCCGTCGAAGGCTCCGTGGTATTTTCTTGGTCTGCAGGAGATGCTGGTTTACTTCGACCCGTGGTTGGCGGGCGTGGTTCTGCCCAGCATCATTCTGGGCGGTTTAATCGCCGTGCCTTATATTGACTTTAATAAGGCCGGCAATGGTTACTATTCGTTCAAGGAGCGATCATTTGCCATCACCACATTTCTCTTTGGCTTTATGCCCTTGTGGATCGCGTTGATTGTTTTGGGAACTTTTCTGCGAGGCCCGAACTGGAACTTCTTCGGGATCTACGAGTATTGGGACGTTCACAAAGTAGAGGCGGCCAACAACGTCAATTTGAGCGAGTTCTTCTGGAACGGGCTTGGACTTGGGATTCCAAAAGGATCAGGCGTTGGCGATATTCTGCTTCGGGAATCTCCAGGAATTATCCTGACGATTGTTTATTTCGCAGCCTTGCCGCCGGTTCTTGGACTTACGGTCCTGAGAAAATATTTTGTTCGGATGGGTGTGCTTCGGTTCCTTGTGTTCTCGAACCTCATCCTCTGGATGGCGATTCTTCCGATCAAGATGTTGCTTCGCTGGGCATTTGCCTTGAAGTACATCGTCGGGATCCCTGAGTTTTTCTTCAATATCTAATGCCGGCGCGTGCCGCATTCAGGTTTCCGGTTTCTGAAATCCACTGAGGACGGGCAGAAGGCCCAGCCAAAGTCTCATGCCAGCAACTGACAATTATCGTTGGAATCAAAAGACCCTGAACGGCGTGTTCGCCGCCAGTTCCGTGATTCTGCTTGTGTCCGTAATCGTGATGATGCGGGTTGATCAGGCAGACGAGTGGAAGGGTTATCAACGCACGAACTTCCAGCTCGACGCGACCGTGCGTAAGGTGGATCTCGCTAAGCTCGAATCTCCTGAGTTCATTAAGCAGCGCGCCGAGATGGATGCGCAGGTGAAGGCTGCGGAAGAGAAGTTGAATCAGATTAAAATCGATCAGGCTCCGTTGTTTAAGGAGCAGGATACCTTGCAGCGCAGCGTAGATGCGTTGGAGATTAATCTGAAGTTCAAGAACTCCATCCGTGATCAGGCTCGCGCTCAGTACGATCTTGCAGTGCGAGATGCTCTGCCGGCAGAGCTGGCTCAGGCTCGATTTGATTCGTACCGGTCAAAGCAGGACGCATGCGACGCGACTAAGGTTGAGTTGGATTCGGCGAAGGATCTTGTCGTAGCGAAGAATGCTGAAGTTAAAGTTTTGACTGCCGATTACGACGACGTTGTTGCGGCCCGAGAGAAACTGAATTTTGAAGCTGAGCGTGTGCGGGCTTCTGTAGAGAAGATAGAGCCTACCAACCTCGTTTCCAGCTGGAAGCGAGCGATGATGGAATTGCCTATCATCGACGGTTTCAACTCGCATCTGCGGATCGTTCAGGATTGGATGCCTCGCCTGTCGCAGACGCTGGGTATGGCCGAGATTGCTCGCTTCGATCGTTGCCGCTCATGTCATCAGAATATTGACAAGACGACTTCTTCAGGTGGTGAAGCATTCCCTGCGGGCCATCCATCAACGGCCTCCGTTGAAGATTGGGTGAAGGAAAACAAGTTCCCTCAACCGTTTTCAACTCACCCAAAGACGGAGCTGTTTTGCACGGCGTCCAGTCCTCACCCGGTGGCAAAGTTCGGTTGTACCATTTGCCATGACGGCCAGGGGTCTGGTACTAGCTTCGGTAATGCTGAGCATACCCCCAATGATCCTCATCTTGCTCACGAGTGGCATGGTGAGTACGGATATCATCCGAATCACTTCTGGGAGTATCCGATGCAGCCTTCTCGGTTCGCCGAGTCAACCTGTATCAAGTGCCATCACTCTGTGACTGAACTCGGTGTTAGTCCAAAATTCGGAGCGTCAGCACCGAAAGTCGTGAAGGGCTACGAACTGATCCAGAAGTACGGTTGCTACGGTTGCCACGAGATGCACGGATTCGATGGAGGAGTTGCCATTGGTCCTGATATGCGACTTGAGCCTCAGACTGCAGAAGAATCCGCTCGAATTGCTGCCGATCCGACTCAGGTCGCCGGGAAAATGCGGAAAGTTGGACCAAGTCTTCGTCACGTGGCTGCGAAGACCACCGACGCATTCATTCAGTACTGGACTGAGGATCCATCGCGGTACCGTCCATCCACCAAGATGCCGAAGTTCTTTGGTTTGGCTGATCATTTGAGTGAGGCGGATGCAGCTCATACGGCGAAGTTTGAAGCAGCAGAGCTCGCTGGTATTGCAGCCGTGCTGATCGGGACATCGCAGCCAATTGAGCTATTGAAGCCAGAAGAAAATTATGTAGCCGATGCGGAGCGTGGGAAGGAGTTGTTTTCTCAGCGTGGCTGTCTGGCGTGCCACCAGCACACAGCGGTTCCGGGGAATACGGCTGATTTTGGTCCGAACATTTCTGACATTCACAAGAAGGTGCTTCGCAATGCTGAGGATGATAACTTCAGCGATTGGTTGTACACCTGGATTCGCGAACCGGAGCGACATCACAAGCGAACTCGGATGCCAAATCTGTATCTGGATGTGTATACCGACGTAGACGGTACGACATCGATCGATCCGGCGGCTGACATTACGGCCTTCCTGCTGAGTCAGGGCAAGTCTGAACAGTTCGCGGTGCATGAAGTTGAGGGCGAAGAACTTGATAACCTTGTGAGTGTGTATCTCGAGAAGACTCGCTTTAGTAAGTCAGCGGCACGAGGGATCATCGAATCGGGATCGTTCCCACAGAAACTGGCCGACGTGGTCGGTGACGAGCAGGCGTTGGCATCAGTAGATGGCGCCGCGATCACAGATCCGGGCGTGTGGCGACAGAAGAAGCTGGAGTATGTCGGTCGAAAGACGATTGCTCGATATGGTTGCTATGCTTGTCATGACATGCCGGGGTATGAGCTGGCTCGCCCGATCGGCGTTGCATTGCAGGATTGGGGTCGTAAGGACACGAGCAAGCTTGGTTTCGAGCATATCGAAGAGTTCCTGCATCATCATGGCGAACCTGCAGGATCTGAGTTTAAGTCGACCGGTGAGCGAGTTGTTGCGGCCAACCGCAAAGCTGAAGCGGGTGGAGCTGCGGCTGGTGTGTTTACAGAAGAGCAAGAAGCCAGTGAGATGTCGGCGGCGTTCTTCTTTGACAGTATTCAGCGCCACGGGCGACCTGGTTTTGCTTGGCAGAAGTTGCGTGCTCCTCGAAGCTACGACTTTGAAAAAACAGAGACCAAGGGCTACGACGAACGATTGCGTATGCCTAAG
>CAIXQV010000162.1 GCA_903921605.1 uncultured Planctomycetaceae bacterium
ATTTGCTTTCCCTGGTTCGGGCCGCATGCTTCTGATTCATCCGCGCCGGCTCACGGTTTCGCGCGAACTGCGATGTGGGAAGTGGCTGAAGCTAGGCCTACAGCAGAAGGCGGGATCTCACTGACTTTGCAGACCGGCATCGATCCCTTCACCGTGCGCTTTACTGTTGAGTTTGGCTCTGTGCTGCGAATGACTCTGGCCACAGAACTACCGCCAGGTGTCAGCACAAGTCACAGGTTTGAGGATGCTCTGCACACTTATTTCAGCGTGTCTGACGTTCGCAACATTTCAATCACGGGCCTTGAACAGAGTCGTTACATCGACAAAGTCGATGGTGCTGCGGAGAAGCCAGCCACGGGGACTGCGATTGAATTCACGGGAGAAACCGATCGAGTCTATCTCAAGACCGATTCCGAGTGTCACCTGCATGACCCGGGTCGCAATCGTACGATCGCCGTTTCAAAGTCTGGTTCGCAGTCGACTGTCGTCTGGAATCCATGGGTCGCCAAGAGTGCTCGCATGCCGGACTTCGGCGATCATGAGTGGCCAGAAATGGTCTGCATCGAAACCGCTAATATTGGCGTTAACGCGGTCGAACTTGCGCCGAAGTCAATTCATTCAACGACTGTCGTGATTCGGGTGCTATAACGTACCTAAGCCGTATCCTGATCTGTCGTTCCTGTGCTCAGGATGTTCGGCAGGCAGCATCAAGGACTTCCCGGGCTTTCCGGGCGAGGGCCAGCGGAGTGAATGGTTTTTGCAGGAAGCCTACTCTCGCCCCATCCTGAGGCACTCGGTCTTTCGTATAACCACTGATGTAAAGAACCGGGATGTCAGCTCGCAGCACATGGATAGCTTCCACCAGTTCACGCCCTCCCATTCTGGGCATAACGACATCGGTAATCAGCAGGTCAACCTGAGCAATCAGTGGTTTCGCGAGCGCAATGGCACTGGCCGCCGAATTGGCCGCAAGCACCTTGAATCCGGCATTCTCCAGCGCGATCAAGGAAATCGTTCGGACAGCGTCATCGTCTTCCACCAATAGAAGGGTCTCAGTCCCTCGACCATCCACGGGGCGAGGTCCGGGAGTGGAAACCTCTTCTCCGGCAGCTGCCACCGGAAAATAGAGCGTCATCGTTGTGCCTTGTCCCGGAGTACTGTCGACGAAAACACTACCTCCGAATTGGCTGACGATTCCGTGAACAACCGACAGCCCCAGACCGGTTCCCTTACCCACTTCCTTGGTTGTAAAAAATGGTTCAAAGATCCGCGCCGTGATATCCTTCGTCATGCCTTCACCCGTATCGATGACCCGCAGGCAGGAATAGTTTCCGGGGCTCACGTCGATTTCGTCGGAATGAGGCCCCTCTGTGACCACCGTCACGTGGTCCGTTTCAATAAACAGACGTCCTCCGTGTGGCATCGCGTCACGGGAATTCACAGCAAGGTTCAGCAAGACCTGCTCCAGTTTTCCCTGATCACCTACAATCGGCGGCAAGTTCTCACACTCTCGTATGATCAACTGGATATCTTCTCCGATCAGACGCTTCAGCATTCTGCCCGTTGATTCAACGATCTGATTCAAATTCAGAATTCGCGGAGCCACCAATGATCGGCAGCTAAAGGCCAGAAGTTGTGACGTAAGTTCGGCCGCACGCTCACCGGAGCGACGTATTTCCGCCACGGGATCACGGAACGGTTCGTCAAGGGTGAAGTCCATTAACAGCATTTCTGAGTAACCATTGATGACCGTCAGCAGGTTGTTGAAGTCGTGGGCCACACCGCCGGCCAGACGCCCAATCGCTTCCATTTTTTGCGACTGCTGGAATTGCTCGGCAAGGTGACGCGATTCGGTCACATCACGACCGAAGCCATAAAATGCGTTTTCACTCAGCACAGGAATAATGTTCCATGACAGCCAGTGCCATTCCCCTTTTTGATCTCGAAAACGATGGACAAAGTCTGTGACCGACTGGCCTGATATGACCTGCTGAAACTGTCGCAGTGTCTGTTCTCGGTCATCGGGATGAACAAAATCGATCCACGGCTGCTGTTGCAGTACTTCTTCCGTCCACAGAAGGATACGGCCCCAGGCAGGGTTGGCCTGCAGAAGGCTTCCATTGAGGTCTCCGATGCAAAGCAAGTCGGGCGACTGATTCCAGAGTCGGTCGCGTTGTTCTTCGGTTTGTTTTCGCAGCGTGACATCGCGCATGACTGCGCAGTTGTATTCGCGGCCTTCATACTGCAGGTAATTGACGGTCACTTCGGTGAAAATGATTTTCCCCTGCTTCGTGACATGCTCCGAGTCGAACGTAAAAGACCCGCGTTGTTTGACGTCTTCCCAGTGAACAGACCATTGCTCCGACGGGAAGTTGTGATCGATCTCCGGAACCGTCCGCCCGACCAGTTCATGGCGTTCATAGCCGAGTGTTCGACAGGCAGCCTCATTAACGTATAGGATCTCGCCGTCAGGGTTAACCCAAAAGACCGAATCCACCGCGCGATCGACGGTGAACTGTGTGAGCTGAAGGGCGCGTTCCGCGCTGCGGCGAGCGGTGACGTCGCGGAAACTCCAGACTCGTCCCACCGGCTGACCATCAATTCGCTGCGGCTGCGAGTATCGCTCGACGACACGACCGTCCCGGAACTCCATCACATCAAAAGTAGCAACATCAGGAGTGGCATAGATCTCTGTGACGCGCTGGACGAAAGTCTCCGGATCTTTCAACTGCTGCAAAACCTGCTGCATGCCATCATGTTCATTGAATCCGGCCACCAAATCTTCATGCCGGCCTTCCTGAATCAACTGCGGCGGCATCCCCCACGTAAGAAGGAACTGATGATTAAAATCGAGGATACGTCCTTCCAGATCGACAACAAGAATACCGTCGGCCGTTGATTCCAGCGTCGCCAGCATTCGAGATACCGTTTGCTGCATTTGCAGCTCCGATTCCTTGCGACTGGTAATGTCGTGAGCCGTCCCGATCACCTGACTGACTTTTCCTTCGGGTGTTCGTTCCAGAATGGTGTCTCGTCCGGCAATCCATCGCCATCGACCCTCGGAATCCCGAAGGCGATATTCGGACTCCAGAATGACTCCGTCCTGCACATTCTCCCAGCGAGAGAGCAGCTGAAAGAGTCGCTGCCGATCGTCCGGGTGAACCAACGCTGAAATGTTCTCCCAGCCCCAGGTCAGCAAGATGTCGGTGTACCCGAGATGACGCAGAAGCTGGTAGTTGGAATAGAGTATCCGCCGCTGAATAACGTCAAACACGTAAACCGTCAGCGGTGAAGCCTGTGACATCGCGGAGACCAGTCGCTGACTGGATTCCAGATCTGCAGCCGCACGTTTTTGTTCCGTAACATCCTGACAGGCGCCAATGATCTTCGCCGGCGCACCGCTTTCATCCATCAGCACCTTGCCAACACTCGCCAGTGTTCGCTCGGTTCCATCCGTCCTCCGAATTCTTTCTTCGGTACGATAGCCTGCACCTGTCCTGGACGCCGCTTGAATAGCGCCTTCGACCTGACTCTGATCTTCAGGATGAACGTGCGACAGAAAGCGATCCAGAGTCACTTCGCACTCACCTGGCTCGTATCCGAGAATGCGGTAAAGCTCGTCAGACCATGTCAGCCGATTCGACCGAATCTCCCACTCGAACGATCCCAGATGCGAAAGCGACTGACTCTCCTGCAGCAGGGCCTGCTGATGCCGCAGTTTTTCTTCTGACTGTTGTCGTTCCGTAATGTCACGGACAGTCGCAACGGAAAGACGATTCTCATTCTGGCTGAAGGGACTGATTCGCAGTTCCACCGGAAACTCAGATCCGTTTTTGTGACGATATCGACTCTCCAGCGTCACACTTTCTCCACGATCCATCGTCGCTCTGACCTCTTGAATCCGTTCCGGAGTTGCCCCTGTGTCAAATAGTAACGGGGTCGCACCGATCAGTTCCTCACGGGAGTAGCCCAGTTGCTGACAAGCACGGTCGTTGACATCCAGAATCTCGCCGCCACGCTGGAGGAGAAAAAATGCGTCTGCCGTATTGTTGATGAACGTCTTCAGCCTCGCTTCGTTTTCAAGGATCCGTCGCTGGTTCCGATAGTGGTCAATCGCGAGGCCGGAAAGGTGCTCGATCCGTTTGATCGCATCATCCAGCCGGACATTCAGAACTCCAGGTTCTCTGGCGTACAACGCGAAAGTTCCGAGGATCTCTGTTTCCTGTCCGTTGTAGCTGCGAATCGGCATGGACCAGCAGGATCTCAGACCGAACTGTGCGGCCAGTTCTCGGAAATCGTCCCACAGAGGATCCGTTTCAATATCATGAACACGGACAGGTTCTCCGCGAAAAACGGCCGTTCCGCAGGAGCCGGCTTTTGGTCCGGCCTGAATTCCATCGATCGCTTTGTTGTAGGCGTCCGGAAGACTTCGCCCGGAACCCACTCGAAGAGTTTTCCCGTCGGGCTCCAGCAGCAGGAACGAACCCAGGACTCCGGGGCATTCCGCTTCAATCAGCGCGACCAGTTCGTCCAGAACTTCATTCAGCGGGCGTCCTTGTGCAACATGTTCAAGGAGCAGTTGCTGCTTCTTAAGAGACCATTCAAATTGTCGTTGAGCAGTAATGTTGCGAGCAAATCCCACAACACCCACAATTTCTCCTGTTGAATCCCGGAAAGGTGACTTCCGGACCTCATATGTCCACCGAATGCTCGCCGAGGTGACGATTCTCTCTCGATGAATCACGATGTCGTCACGAACAATCGCCTGATCCTCAGCGAAGATTTCGGCCGATTCTTCAGAAGGGAAGAAGCGATCGTCCCGCCTGCCGATGACATCACACAGCGGATGGCCGAGAATCTTCAGAGCAGCGGCATTCGCATACAGATACTTTCCCTGACGATCTTTCACGAAGACTGCGTCTGGTGAGTTTTCAGCAGCGGCCCGCAGCACATCAGCGGAGAAACCGGGGTCTGCCAGACACTTCAAGGATTCGTTCTGATCCGGCATCATTGCACCTTCACTCATAGCCAAGCTGCAGCAGAGATGCTTTTGGGCTGTGGCTGATGAGTCTCAAAACCGTTTCAACACCGCAAGAAGAGGCGATTCGGTCGTCCTCAGAGACCCGTCTGTTCGAAGAATGCGGGCCCCACAAAGCCCGACCTTCGGCAACAGAATCGTCGAATATCTCAAAGCATTCCCTGGGTGTGCGTCTTGAAGTCCTCTATATGTTAACAGCCGAAAACGGCGCGCGAAGTCGATAGTGATTTCCACGATGTTTTGTCGACTGTTTCATACGGTCCAGTCAACTCCTGGAAAAGAGGACTCGACAAGCTCGGGGATCATGCTTCGTTTTTCCGCTGTATTAAACCGGAAGTCAAAAGCTCAATAAAAAAGCGGCCGTGTGGTCACCCAGCACGGCCGCTTTGAATTCAGAGCTTCGCAGAGAAATCTCCGCGTCTGCCACGACGGCAAATTAGCCCTTGTAGAACGGATGAGCGGCTGTATCGCGCTGAGCGATTACATCGTCAACTGATGGCTCGTTCTTCATTGCTCGCTCGATAGACAGCTTGGTCGCTTCGTAGTTGTACTGATAGATCTTCTTGTCGTCAGCAGCTTCCCAGTGAATGAAAACGCCGCAAACGATGCAGAGCTTCTCGACCTGATCCTTTGGGATTGCTCCGGACTTAACACAGTCCGTAACAGCGTCAGCAACAGCCTTCTGAGCTGGGCCGAACATCTGAACCGCCTGGCGAGCACCCTTGATCGTGACCTTGGTGATCATCACGGTGGATGGCTTTACAGCCAGGTTCGGAGTCGCAACGGCCAGCAGATTGCTGTGGCCCATCTTCTGGTCAGCGAGAGCGTTTGCGAATGCAACGCCTACCGGACCGCTCTTGTCACCAATCAGCAGGTCGATGTGTGAAACTTCATTACCTTCACCGACGAGTGCTTCACCTACAAACATTGACATTCCATACTTCCTTTACAAAAACCAGTCAAACCAGAAAACAGCGACCGCAGACAGATTTGAAGTGCCTTCATTCTCCCGGTCATCGGGGCACGTCGGCCACAAAGAACGATGATTGAAAACACTTCCGAGCCACACTTTGCAGTTGTCTGCGGAAGCAGAACCGTGCCTGCTTCTGCAATGAGGTGCCTGTGTTGTGGACAAGGTCGCATGAAAAAGTGAACAATACACATCTCGAGGCCCTGCCAGTCGACAATCAGGCCCCTCTGTAACTGTTCATTCTTTGATCAGGATTGCGACTTTTGGCCTCATCTTCAACTGACCTGAAGCCGGAGTCCTCAACTTCGCCCGAACAAGAGCATTCTGGCGGATTTCGGACGGTCCGATCGGTCATTTTGTGTGGAGCCAGCGTCCGCAGTCTGGCTCAATCCGCGATTGCCGCCGGATTGCATCCCCTCTGTGTTGATTTCTTTGAGGATACCGACCTGACTCGAATCCTCCGTTCCGGACGAGGCCGCTTTATTGACCGAATGCGAACTTTTGAGGAACTTCCGGACATCATTCGTAAAATTCGCAGCAACATCCCCCTGCTCTGGGCCGGCGGGCTCGAAAACCACACCTGTGTTCTTCGTTCTATCATGGCTCGCCGACCCGTGATTGGACCAGACCTGGAAATCGTCGACCGAATCCGTCAACCACACAATATCGTGCGGTGGTTTTCAGAGGCGGGACTGAGTGTTCCTCGACTCGCCTCGGTCGATAATGCAAATGCCGACTGCCACTGGCTGAGAAAACCGAAGTCCGGTTCGGGAGGACTCGGAATCCGGTCCGTGCATCCACAGAGTGCACTGCCGGACAGTATTCAGAAGAAGACGACCTCGGAGGAATTCCTGCAGGAATACATCGACGGTGTTCCGATGTCGGCGGTCTTTTGCTCCGATCACAGCGGCCTGAGTTTGCTCGGTACTTCGGTTCAGCTTGTTGGCTGGCCAAGCCTGGGAGCCTCCGACTTTTTGTTCTGCGGAAATGCGGGTCCGGTCGACCCTGGCGAAGATGTCACCCGACAACTCGTTCTGGCTGCGGAGTCACTTATCACTCACACGGGCCTGAAGGGTGTTTTTGGTGTCGATTTCGTCCTGCGTCAGGGACAAGCATGGCTTCTTGAAGTGAACCCTCGTCTGACGGCCTCTCACATGCTTTACGAGAACCCGGTCCATCATATCCGCACGGAACGAAGTCTGGTTGCCAGACATCTGGCTGCGTACGGCTGGCAACCCGCAGGCGGCACAGCCTGCAGGCGAAAAACGGTCCGTTCTGCCGCGGCAAACAATGTCCGCGTGCAGGCTCGCTTCATTCTCTGGGCGAATCAGAACGTCCAGTTTACGGACTCCGTTTGTGATTCAACGCACGAGGCGTGGACTATCGCAGATATCCCGCAACCCGGGTCCACCATTCCTGCGGGCTCACCACTCTGCTCTGTTCACGTCGCTGCTGGTTCACAAGACGAGTTGCTGGAACACATCCGTGGCATTCAAGCGATGTCACTCGACGGACAAGGTTTCTGCTGGCCAGACATCAGCCAGCAACTGCGCCTTTTGCTGGAGCGTTTTCAACGCAACTGCCAGCGTTCGCCGAACACATCCGACCAAACGGTCTCTTCCTGAAAGCCGCCATCTTTCTGATGCCTAATTTTCTGCACCGCGATATCACCCAGTCGCGGAAATAGCCACGCATTGGACGATCGGAAGTCCTTGTCGTGAAAAGTATGCCCCGAATTTAAAACGACATACTTCGATCGATTCAGGGGGTTCGGAAAAATCAGGCTCAGCCCATGACCTTTGGCGGACCATTCCTGATCACCGACTTTGAACGTCTCCTCTGTCCACTCGATCGGAAGTTGCTCCAGCACACGCTTTAAGATCGCGTTTGATCCCGGATCTCCAAACAATACGAGATGATTCTTTGCGATCATGTCCTCCGTCACAGCCGTGTCGTCGACGACGCGAACATCTCCGCGCATCCACTGCGAGAATTCACGTTCAAACCGGGACAGTGTCCACTTCGACCAATCTTCAGCCGTCTCATTCCAGGGCGTTGAAGTGCCTCGGACACAAACGAACGAGCTCATAAACGCATCGTCAATCGGCCCCTGCAGATTTGGTCGTTTGCGGAGTTCCTGATTGTCCGAGAACGATCGCGAATCGTCGTAGCTGAGCACTTCCCACCCGGAACTTCCTTTGACGTAATACACGTCGGGCAGCAAACCATCAGCCGCCTGACGACATTCCAGCGTCGTCCCGTCAATGATCGCGTCTGTGCCAACGTCCCGAACGATTCGCAGCGCCATGACATTGCTGGTTGTGACTTCGACATCTCCCGATTCATTAAACTTCGCTTCGACTACGCTGGGCTCATAAACCCGTTCGACTTCTTCAATCGCCAGCCAGTCGCATTGATTGTACTTCAGGGTATGAGTCGTAAACCGAATCTCTTTCCGCTGGCCAAAACGAGGACGTCCTTTCACTGACTGTTCGAGATGGTATGCCAGAAATTGTTTCTGGCTCTCCGGGTCGAACGCATGCCCCATCTTGGGACCAACGATCACCTTGATTGGAACGTCCAGCACTTCCGCAGCCTCCGCCATCGAAGTACTTGCCAGCAACTGCGGATCATTCTCACCGCCGTACGTGCAGACTGGCACATTGAAGGCATTCATGGCGTAGTTAACGCTGTCATAAATCGCCAGAGTGGCATGCTGAGGATCCGGCAGCCGCTGTTCTGGATTCTCCGGATCCTGTTTCTGGTATCGATAAAAGTCGACGAATCCAGCTCCTGGACCGACCGACGACCAGATCGACGGATGATGCATTCCCAGATGCCACGCGCCA
Organism: uncultured Planctomycetaceae bacterium; assembly: GCA_903921605.1. Next base: position 8,858 of record CAIXQV010000162.1, read on the forward strand.
GCACCTCCCATGGAGAAACCGTGAAGAGTGATACGATCCTCGTCGATTCGAAAACGTCGCTTCACATCATCCATCGCCTCAAACACGTCCGTCTCACCGGCAAATCGATACGCGTTGTTGCCTCGACCATAGACGTCCAGCTGAATCCAGTTCTGCTCGGGCTGACCGGCTTCTACCTTCAGCGGCTTGCCATCCATACGATGAATGAAGTTGACCTCGTTCATCTGATCGGCACGGCCATGCAAGACGACATGAAACGGCCAGCGACGGCCCTCGTTGGGATTCACACCAGCCGGAAGTGTCAACGCGTAAGGCTGCACGGAACCGTCAACCTTGCTGACATAGCCACGGATCGTGATACCCGTTTTTAGCACCCAATCCGGCTGACCGCTGGCCAACTGTTCCGCTCGAGTCTTTCCTTTGGCCAGAACGTCTTTGAGCTGATCGAGATAGTCGGCCTTCGGAAATTCCTGATACCGCAGCATCCATGTCGCGGCTTTTTCAAATACGGCGACATCAGCCAGCAATGCGGCGCCGTCACGAGTCCCCAGATCCGGTTTGCTCTTCAAATCCTCGAGGCTCTTCTTGAGTTCATCTCGCGTTGCCGCCAGAGACTGCAAGACCTCGGCCGACGGTGGATCGGGCGGCGCCGGCTGATCCTTCTTGCCTTTGTTCTGATTCTGTGCCACTGCCGGTTCGGAGCTGAACAGCATTGCCGAAAGTAGAATGGCCAGACCAAACCCGGAGGATGCGCGCAGCAGAAACATTGACGATCCACATTCAGAAAGAGCGTAGAGGTGGGATTTTTACCGAGCCATCGACTTCTCAGCGGTTTTAAACCGCGCGTTCGGCCGACTCAAATCCACAAGTCTTATGCGCTCCATCACAGAACGGTCGCTTCGCGGATGCTCCGCAGCGGCACAGAGCAAACGTTTCTTTGCCATTGAGATTGAACGTATTGCCGGCGGCATCGGTGATGGTCATCGTTCCGGTGACAAGAAACGGGCCATTATCCTTCACGAGCACTTTTACGTCTGACATTTTGCAACTCCTGTTGAAAGGTTACGGCAGGACGATGCCGTAAACCCTGGTGATTCCAAACAGGCTGCAAGCTAACCAGTCCCTCGTCACGCCGCAATTGTCAGAGCAGACGGCTGCCAACAGACAGGCCCGGCACTGCAGATCCAGCGTTTTTCCTAGTTCGCAAAAAACAGATAATTGCGAAGGCTGCTGGCGAGGGAGTTGTGCGCGACATAATTCGGCCACGAATGATCATGGCCGATGATTGAAGACACATCCCAGTCGCGAACTCGAGAACCGTACGCTCCCAACTCTCGCCGATCCTTGGATGTGAATCCGGCGGCACCAAGGGCGCGGCTCGATCCGATTCTGCGCAGAGGATAAATCTGCAGCGCGGGATCTTTGGCGTTGCGAAGGTTGATCAGACACTCCACACAGCATAACGCTCGACCAAAACGCTCTTCAGGATTCAGCCAGTCATGATCAATCGCGGAGGCTGTACAGACAACTCGGATTCGACGTCCTGCACATCCAGGAGTGCAGTGCCGGTGGCCCTCAACAACTCCTCCACCAAGCAAGTGCAGGCCCGAAGAGATCACTCGCGTTCCATGGCTATGGCCGACAAGACAAACAGGACATTCCGGGGGAAGACTTTGGATCAGGCTGGCCAGATAGAACCCGTTTCGACTGGCACGAGACCCCAGGATAGCGACATCAATGCTGGCAAAGGGTGACAGAGCACGATCACTTGGCCAGGAAAAATAAATCATCTGAAACGGACGTCCGCAGGCTCCCGTTTTCAGCCAGTTCCAGGTGTTGTGTGAATCCGGCAGCACAGATGGCGAATCCATAAAGCTGCCATGCACAACGATACAAATCGGAACGCCGGGAATCAGTGAGCTCGTGAGTTGTTCCATGCTGGAAGAATGGCCATCAGTGCATTCGTCGACTCGCTGAACCTGAGGACAGAAACGCAGCTGGTCGTCTTCAAACTCCTGAGGCGAATTCCAGGAACTCACGATCCAGTAACCGGGTGTCTGAGGAGCATAGGGTTCGACGCCACCCTCGATAGGCTGAGTTTCTGCAGGTTCTGCTAGCATCGATTCGGCGGCGGGCACTGGCGGAACAGGAGGAGCTTCGGCTTCGGGAGTTTCGATTGTTTCCTCGGAAAGGAACGCATCGAACGCCACAGCTGCTGAATGAGATCCTTCGGAGTCCGGAGTGTGCTCAACGGGGATCGATAATTGCGGCGGAACTTCCGGAAAGTCTGACTGCAGGTCTTCTCCGGACACCGCGCTGACCGGAAGCATCGCAACTGTGATCAGCACTATGGCAATGAAAGCAACGGCACGCAGAACTGCGCGTAGGCAGGTCGTCGGGATACGACAGGTTACGAAAGATTGTGAGCCCATCTGATCTACCCGAAGAACAGGTGTGTTCAGCTCTTCCGTGAAAACCAGTCGACTCTATATCGCCCCGAGAACCGTTCCATGTTATCGGAAATTGATGGCACCCCATGTGCGCAGCGCAACGACGGGGTTCCTCTCTGTGTTTCGGAATCATGCAGGTTCGCCTGTGACGGTTTCCCGAGACTTCTCTGATCCGCATCGCGTTGAGCGATTGCGGATCGATAAAGCCGGACTAATCGTGTCTGACGAACTGATTGCCTGGCAGTCGTCGTATCAGGCGACGCATTTCAAGGACCGTAAGCGTCGCCAGAACTCGCGAAGTCTCGATGGCTGCTTCGCGGAGAAGATCGTCGATGTAAATCGGTTGCGTGCTGATCAGATTGAGAACCTGTGACTCCAAAGGATTCAGGACCAGTTCTCGTGGGGAATGAATGGTCACCGCACTATTCGGTGATGTTGGCATGGGCAAAGGTCCCAATGCGCTGAGAACATCGTCGACGCCTCGTACAAGAGTGACGCCGTCACGGATCAGGTCATGGCAACCTTCACTGGCGATGCTGTCGACCTGTCCGGGCAGAGCAAAGACTTCTCTGCCCTGCTCCATGGCATGCCGAGCCGTGTAGAGGGCTCCGGAATTCCGAGTCGCTTCGATCACGATTACGCCCAGACACAGCCCGCTGATAATTCGATTTCGCTGTGGAAACAAACCGGGAAGTGGCCGTTGGTCAATCGGCATCTCACTCAGCAGTGCGCCTTGTTGGGCGATTTCTTCAGCGAGTTCCTTATGTTCCGGGGGATAGATGTCACGAACTCCGCTGGCCAGCACAGCCAGAGTCCGACCACCGGCCTGCAAAGCAGCTCGATGAGCGGCTGCGTCGATTCCTCGCGCCAGACCGCTGACGATCGTGAAGCCGGCTCGAGACAACCCGGCGGAAAGTCGCTCGGCGTGGCGACGCCCATAGGCCGTGCAACGACGCGAACCAACGATGGCGATGGCCAGCTCATCCTGCGGCAATAACACGCCTTTTCGATAAAGAATGGACGGCGCATCGCAGATCTCGGGCAGTCGTCGAGGATACTCGGCGTGTGTTTGCGGAAGTACATCGATCGACAGTTGCTGGCACTGTTGCAGGATCTGTCGGGCCTGATCCATCAACGTCGGATCGATTAGTGAATTTGCGGTCTTCGCACCAATCCCGCGTACTCGCAGCAATGCCTCCAATGGCTGAGCCAACACCTGCCGGGCCGATCCAAACTCCGCAAGAAGCGCCGACTGAAGCTTAGGACCGATGCCATCCGCCAACGTCAAAGCTACTGTAGAAACGAGATCTTCGGCGAATTCTGGTGACGGATCTGGTCGCGACATTTCTCGTCCGGCTTTCCTTCGTGGGGGCGTCAGGGTGCTTTACGTTGACGTACGATGGCCCCGTCCTGAATCAGGCCGACAAGTTTTGGAAGAGGTTGTGTATGCAGCCGAACAGCGTTCCATTGCTGGTCGGCAGCGACCTCGAAAATCGCCAGAGTTGCCGGAGGCACAAACAGACTTTCTTCCGCCCAATGGCACATCAGGCCACCGATTCCCGGATTATGTCCAACAACCAGAACGCTGGCTTCGTCGTCTTCGCACTCCTGCCCGATCGCTAAGGCAAACGTATCAGCGGTGGCGTTATAAAGATTGTCCCGAGGAATCAGCGGGGCCGACGAACCCACGCTGGCCGCCATAATCTCAGCCGTTTCTTTTGTTCTGGCAGAAGAAGAAGCGATGATTCTGTCAAACGTTACCCCCAAAGCCTGCAGATGAGCCGCAGCTTTGTGAGTCATCACGCGACCATCCCCAGTCAGACAGCGATCAAAATCTCGCATTCCTATCCGGGCATCTTCAGCGCGGGCGTGTCGCATCAGGATGACTGTTTTTGACATTTGTTAATGGCCTATCGTCGTTTGGGGGAACTTCGTCTGTTCGATTCTTTCAGGCCCTGGGCAAGCGAACGAAACTGAACATCGCTTGTTTGAGGTCTAGTTTCTCATCGCAACGTCTGACAGCGGCAATTGCTCTGCCTTACCAACCTTCTGCGAATCGAAATTGAATTCCCTCTGGAGGAAATTGTAAACTCCTGCAGGGTTGTCCTGTAGTCTCACCCTGGAATTCCTCCTGAATCGCCCGGGAAGTGCTGAACCTGAATCAGGCAAGACTGACAAACGCCAGGGGAGGATGAAGTGTAAAATGACTGATTCCTCAGAACAGGTGCTGAACCGACTGATGCAGGAATGGAATGCCGATTTGGCGTGGGAAATGCCAATTGACCATCGCGAAACGATGGGGATCGACCCTACCGCACTTAGCAATCTGTCAGAGGTGAAACGGACAGGAACGCCTTTTTTGTATCGGGGTTTGCCCGGTAACGACAGAGAACATTCCCGCCGTTGGCTGGGAGACCGGCTATTCTGCTTTTTGAGCGGACCGCCGCAAAAGCGTCGAATCGCCCCGATTTCTTCCAGACTCAAGCAGCGACTGGATCTGGAACCCTGGTGGTTTGATCTTTTGAGGACTCTGATCCTTCGTTGTGACGCAGAGGAGGAATCGATCGTTGTTGTGGAGTCGACGGCACCCTTTTTCGCAGCGTCACGTGCAACTCGTTTATTGGGCCGTAAGTTGCTGCGTTTTGAACTGCCGGCCACTCAACTCTGTCGGTGCGAAGACGACATTCGATCATGGTTGTCGTACTGTCTGGATTTGGTGAGAGCTTCTGGTAATCGTCCGCCGGACGAGACTGTCGATCGCGTAATCGTCTCACCGGAACTCAGCGCCGACCTGACGGGGATTGATGATCGCGAAACGGAATTCTCTGCGCTGCCGTTGGGTGACCGTCTCCTGTTTGCTGCTGCCGATCGTATTCAGGTCTTGTCGTGTCGCGCGAAAGGAACCATCGCGGAGTTACTGCACCTTCATCTGCTCGATCGCGAACGTGCGCAGACCCCTGTGCTGCTGGCGTGTGACGAACTTGGAATGTTCCCTGAACTTGCCACCGAACTTCCTGGTGGCTGGGTTCCGTGGATTCTGCAACCGGCGATGCTTCCGGAGGAGTCGAATGATACTGCGGAGGGTTCTTCAGAGCCCCGAACATCCGTTTCGAACCGTCAGAGTCCGGTAAGCACGACACCCGACAAAGATCCGGCACTCGTTCACAATCCTTTACAGAACCCAAATGATTGGCTTCTTCATTGGACTCGCGCGGCCGCTGGCCCCTGGCCGGGGGAGACGTCCGATGACTTTCTTGATGCGTTAATTCTGCGAACGGAGACGGCCGATCATTCGGCCGTCACGACACTGCTGAGGATTCTCTCGGAGGGCATCTTGCGAGCATCCACGGAGGGAATAAGGGGCTCGTTTCCTGTCGTGGCGTTTACCGGCGTTCCTCTTCACGAGTTTCGAAAACGTCGTATCTTCCGTAAGCACAGGCATCGTTTTGATTTCGAACCATGGGGCATCGCGATCCGAAAAAACAGTCTGATTAATCTTGGTGTCAGACCTGTGATTTACGGGGACGATAAAGTCTGGAGTTCTTTGGACAACGATAAGCGGCCATTTTTTCAGAAGGCCACTTCAGGTGGGGCCACAAACAATTCCGAAGAACTCGAATGGCGAGCGATTGGCGATGTTCACTTTCCGCAGTTTTCAGCATCCGAAGTCTGTGTGTTTGTGGAATCCTCAGACGCGGCGCGGATCGTGTCTTTCCACAGTCCGTGGAAGGTGATCGTGGTCCCGGAATGAACCTTATCGAGCACTGCGGCTGGGCGGTGAATGCCGAATACAACCGCCTCGCAGAAATTGACAGGTGTTCCAGGGATTCTCCTGTTTTCAGCTGCCGGCTGAACCTTCCGAGTGATTGGTTGCATTCTGGCAACATCGCAATTGCGTCGAAACCAGAATGGGATATTGAGTCGAGATGAAAGTGTGTCAGGATTGCGTGCATCTCCTTTCACCTCCCCCAACGCCTAACGGATCGCCGAGCCTGGCAAAATGACCACCGACTCAAGACCTCCGCAAGACTGCGAAATCACCTACACCGCGATGAGAGCAGCCTTCGTCAGCACACTCGACAGTTTGCTGAGATATGCTCTGGACCCTGACACGGCCTCGGAGAATTCGTCTGGCTTTATGTCGTGCTTCCCTATGCTGAATGGCATGGCCCCTCAAATCCAGATGGAATGTCTGCTGAGAACCTGGCAGAGGCTGGCGGCTTCCACGGATGCCCCGGTCTTGTTGGACGAACTCGTCGTTTACGCGGCCCTTGAATCTCTGGCCGGCGTAACCTCCGAAAAGCAGAGCGCCTCACTCCGAGTTGTCCTGAAC
>CAIXQV010000163.1 GCA_903921605.1 uncultured Planctomycetaceae bacterium
AGGTCACCTTTGAGCGTGGCCAGCGTTTGAACTTCGGGAACACCAGTTGATCCTGTTCTGCGATAGAAGACGCTTCCACCCGCAACGTTTGCCATCTTTGCGAGGCTGACTGCTCCGTCTACAATAGTCAGCGCAGTGGATCCGGTCACGTCCCCGGTATGAGTCGCATTGCTGACTAATCCCGAGTACAGGGAATTCACGGCATTGTCACCGGTGTTTGTGCCGGCCAGGTTGCTGGCTGTGATCGCCCCGGTGAAGATCTTGGCTCCGGCGAACGTTTGTGTTCCCGTTGTGACGACACCCCGTGCGGTGGCCGAGGCGTCCGGCAGGTTGAACGTGTGGGCCGTTCCTGTGCTCACTATCCCGAAATCCGTGCCCGTGGTCCCGACCGCGAAAGTCTGGGTGCCGCCCGTGAGTCCATTCAGTGACGTGATCGCTGCCAACGCTGGCAGCTGCCATGTCCCATCATCCCTCAGGAACTTGGTCCCATCTGGGGTTCCAGTCACGCTGAGCTTGGAAATTGCGATAGAACCAGCCAGCATGGCATTGGTGACGACAGAATTTGCGATCGTGGTGACGAACGAGCCGGTACCAGATCCGGTGACGTTACCCGTCAGCGTGATGGTCTGATCCCCGGAGTTTGTGCCAGTCAGCAGCAGATCCGCCTTCAACGTGGCCAGCACCTGGATCTCAGGTGAACCGGTTCCGGCCGTTCTGCGATAGAACACCGTACCACTGGCCACGTCAGCCTGTTTGGCGAGGGTGACAGCTCCCGGAGTGATGACAAGTGCGGTCGCACCTGTGACGTCTCCCGTGTGATTTGCATTCGAAATAAGTCCGGCGTACAGCGAATTGACCGAGTTGTCTCCCGTGTTCGTTCCACTCAGGTTGATGGCGGAGATCGTCCCGGTGAAGGACTTCGTTCCCCCAAAAACCTGTGTTTCATTGGTGACGAGTCCCCTGGCTGTAGCGGATGCGTCAGGAAGATTCAGGGTGAGCCCGAACCATGCGGCATCTGTTCCAGAAGTACCGACGCTCAACGTCAGGTTTGAAGACAGCGCGACGCCATTGAAAGTCCGTGTGAGCGGGACGTATGTTGCAGCTGCAGACGAGATCGTCAGGAATGACGCCAGATCGATCGTTTTGAAAGTCTGATCGTCCGCCAGGAACTTTGTCCCGAGTCCAGTTCCGCCGCTTCCGAGTCGAGCCGAAGCGAACGTGCCGGTGGTCACGTCAGCAGCCGAGTGAGCATGAGACGCTGCGGCCGCCCCGACATCGGTGTAGGACAGCACCACCGAACCGACCTGGCCATTCACCGAGCTAACGGCTGCGGCTGGGTAGTTCAGTTGTGTCCATGAAGCGAGCAACGACGAATCGTCTGCGTTCAGCACCCATGTGGTTCCGAGGTCAGACCTCAGGCACCAGTCTCCCCTGTCTCCGTTCAATGCCAGCATTGCCACCTGGCTGGCTACGGATCCGAGATACTCGGTGATCGCGATCGCGGGGATTTGTGAAGTCGGGATGACCCCGCCCACGAGGTCGGCCTTCAAGGCGAGAAGAACGTCTGTTTCAGGAGTTGACCTGACATTCAGCAGCGTTCTTGCGGTGTTCGCCTCGAGCCGCCTTGACATCCCACGTCCAGCCGTTGTTCGTCCGACAAATCCGATATCGGCCATCTGGACGTTATTCTCTGTGGCATGGGATGCCATGATCGCATTCTCCTGCCCCGTAGATCAGTGTGCAGACAACGTGACTTTGTTTTGGTTGGCAGCGAGGCGATTAGACGCGTCCGATTCCCTTTGATCTCGATTCAATTGAGTCGCCTGAATCAACTGGAATGTGAGATCAGCACCAACGAGCATTGCCAGGACGGGCATGACCATCACGGACACACCGATGATTCTGCAGTGCTGCCGAATTCTGGTCAGCAGTTTCTCTGCCGGGTAGGTTCTTGAAGACAGCAGGCGAGTCTCAGCGTAAACGAGCATACTCATCCAGACCGTGTTGACGGCCAGGCCGAGCACTACAAAAAGGCCGATCAAGTTGAAGAGATTGTTGACCACTAGCTGGCTCCGTTATCAAAGAATTTGAGGAAAACACTGGCGATTCGTTCAATAACGCAACCGGTAGCAAGAATGATCAGAGACCATCCGACCTTTCCCCACAGCTTCGAGGCATTTGGCCCCGATACAGTAAACCCTCCGCCGACTGGAGATGTGACTGACATCCGATCGATTTCAGCCGAGTCTCCCTCTACGGAGTTTTTCGTATCGTTGTTTGAGTCGTTTTCATGGCTCACCGTGTCAACTCCATGCCGGAACAGGTTGGGGGCGGCTTGTGATCTTAAAGCGTCCGTATAGTCTTGGCAATAGCCACTACGAATTGAATGACTGAGCTATTGACTGATCGGATGCGTTTTCCGACGTGAATCTATCATCGAGGTCTCCCGCGATCAGGTGATTTGCCTGAATGTTTCGATCGAGCAGCCATTTCCACCACCCGTTGTCGGCTCGGCTGCAGGCCGAAGCAAACGCGATATCGAAGAACCCGTCCTCAGTATCTCCCGCCAGGGGGAATCTGCGAAGCAATGATCTGCGAGTCATCAGGCAACCGAATCCAGATCCACCGACCTGCTCTACTCCGGTCCCATGGAGAGACTTGAAGTTTTCGACACTCTTGAACGGCAGATCGAAAGAGCAGCATTTGTCGATCTGGTAACGCTGGCGGTAGACGCCCGAGACTCCAGAAACCCATGGCCCCATATCTCGAAACATTTTCTCGATCAGATCGTGGTCGTGCGGGATTACATCGTCTTCCACGAACACCACGTATTCGGTTCCCAAAATGGACGTCGCTCGGTTGTAGAGCGATGCCACGGCGGCTTCCACCTTCTTTGAGACAAGCGGTGCGTTCCTGCGGTCTATATCTGCGAGTCGTGGGTAACCGGCATCCAGTCGTTCAATCTGGAGCGATCCCTGCCATTGATTGAGCCCGAGGTCCTGGGGCGACAGCGTTTGATGGGTGGCGTTCAGAATGAGCAGGCGAGTCTGTTTGATTGGCCACGATTGTGACAGGAGCCATGGCAGCAGTTGCTTCCAGGCGTCCCAGCGTCCACTGAATGCGATGACTATGGTGACGGTTTCATGTTGCAGGTCCGCGTCGTTCCAGTAGCTACTATTGTCGCGGGAGGAC
>CAIXQV010000164.1 GCA_903921605.1 uncultured Planctomycetaceae bacterium
CCAACCGGATCGAGAAAGCAGCAGATAGAGCAGCAGCCCAACAACCACCGGCGGCATCGCCATGCCTGAAAATACCAGTGCCTTGATTATTGATCGCCCCCGCATTCGGCTAAGTGCCAGGCAAACGCCCAGCGGCATGCCCAGAACACAGCTAATCAGCACAGCCATCAGCGAAACCGCTAACGACAGAATGACGATCGGCAGAATTTCCTGGAGAACGGATTCCATAAACTTTCAACACCATCGAACGGTAACGTTCGTCGTCGCCATTAGAAGACATGACAATCGCGATTCAAACCTGTTTTCTCGCACTTCGCGCACATGTGTCCGCGACGACTGGCTCAGGAGTGTATCATCCAGAAGATTGACGCGAAGTTCTTCACGGAGGATTTGTTTAGGATCCGTAAGCCCTAAGATTCAGTCGGGACAACCACAAGTCTCACGCGAAATCGCTTTGGGTGTGACAATGACCGGTGGGAGCGTTTTTGGCTGTTCCTGCTAACATTTGAACCCATTAATGTTCTGTCACCAGGAAGAAGTTTCAGCATATCGCTCCACCCAGGGCTTACCTGCCGCTGATTGAGATTGGAAAAGTAGCATGTCCCCTTTAGAGCTGGATGAATGGCTGAGCCGGCCAACAGATCGAACGATTGAGGCTCTGCGGCAGCTTGATGGCGATCTGATCGTGTTGGGAGCTGGCGGGAAAATGGGGCCAACGCTGGCGCGGATGGCACGACGAGCGTTACCGGCCGATCGCAGGGTGTTTGCGGTTTCGAGGTACTCGTCCAGCAGTGCCCGCGTAGACCTTGAAGCCCACGGCGTGCAGACGATCTCCTGCGATCTGCTGAATCGTGAGGCCATCGCAAACTTACCGGATGCGGCCAATGTGGTCTATATGGCGGGGCACAAGTTCGGGACCAGCGATGCTCCGGAATTGACATGGATGATGAACAGCGTGCTTCCGGCGATCGTCGCTGAACGTTATGCACGGGCACGCACCGTCGTGTTCTCCACGGGCTGCGTTTACGCATTGACGTCGACGGCCAGTGGCGGATCGAAGGAAGACGATGTGTTGGCACCGCCGGGCGAGTATGCTTATTCATGTATCGCACGCGAAAGAGTCTTCACGCACTTTGCTAAATCCTGCGGGACTCCGACTTTGATGTTTCGTCTGAACTATGCCATCGATCTGCGGTACGGAGTGCTCTACGATGTTGCGTCAAAAGTCTGGCAGGGCAAACCGGTCGATGTCACGATGGGGCATGTCAACGTGATCTGGCAGGGCGATGCCAATGCGCGAGCACTGGAGAGCCTGGCTCTTGCACAGTGTCCACCAATGATCCTGAACGTGACCGGCCGCGAATGTATCTCCGTTCGCTGGCTGGCTAAGCAGTTTGGTCGCCTGCTCGAAAGAACTCCGATCCTTACAGGCGAGGAAGCTGAACTTGCCTGGCTCAACAACGCCAGTCAATCTTTTGAGCGACTGGGGGATGTTACCGTTTCGCTGCAAGAGATGATGACCGCCACCGCAGACTGGGTCAGAAACGGCGGCATCTCGCTCGGCAAACCAACTCATTTTGAGTCTCACGATGGCAAATTTTGATTTTCGTTCGGCTTTGCAGAAAGGCCTTGTCATTCCCGCGCATCCGTTGGCGGTGACGGGGAACCGTCGCCTGGATGAACGACATCAGCGGGCCTTGTCGAGGTACTATCTGGCGGCCGGAGTTGGCGGACTGGCTGTCGGAGTTCACACGACTCAGTTCGCAATTCGGGATCCTCAGTTCGGTTTGTTCGAGGATGTGCTGATTCTGGCCGCTGAAGAGATGGACCGAGCGATCAATCCTGTCGTACGCATTGGTGGAATCTGTGGGAAGACCACTCAGGCCGTGCAGGAAGCGGAAACACTTTTGCGGCTGAGATATCATTGCGGTCTGCTCAGCCTCGCCGCGTTACCTCAGGCGACTGAAGATGAGTTGATCTCGCATGTGAAG
>CAIXQV010000165.1 GCA_903921605.1 uncultured Planctomycetaceae bacterium
AGCTTTCTCGCAAAGCGGTCCTGACCGCGACGAAGAAAGACGAGCCTGCGGACGACGAAGAATAGGTCTGCTTCTGTCCAGAAGTGAAAACCAACAGAAGCCCGGCCCGCAAAGGCCGGGCTTCTTAATCTGCAGGTCCTGACTGCCGGGCAGCAGTGATTTTGCAGGTCCTGCCTGCCGGGCTGGACTTCGCGACCTGGATGGCACCCAAGCCACCATCATCGGGCTGACTGGTCGGTTGTGAGTCGCACAGGTTCGCCTTGCGGAGAAAGTCCTTTCCGGCAGAAAGGACCTACCGTGAAAATACATCGTGAAGACAATCGTACAGGATCGTCCTGATGGAAATTCCCGACGCACAGCAGGAACACAAACGACTTCAGGCGGAGAATACCGAGCTGGCAACGCTGGCCGGTGGACTCGCGCATGAGATTCGGAATCCACTATCGACCATAGGGATGAATCTGGAACTTCTGGCCGAAGAACTGGAAAGCGACGATTCTCAGCGAGCACGGCGAATGCTGAGACGAATTGGCAACTTGCAGGGCGAATGTCGTAATCTGGAAGAGATCCTGAATGCCTTCCTGCAGTTTGCTCGTGCCGGAGAACTGCATCTTTCGGACGGAAATCTGAACACGTTCGTTTCGGACTACGTCGACTTCCTTGAGCCACAGGCTAACAGCATGGAAGTCGAGCTGCGTCCGCATTTGGACAGCGATCTTCCCGTTGTGATGCTCGACAAATCCCTGATGCGTCAGGCCCTTGTCAATCTTTGCCGAAATGCAATTGAAGCCATGCCGGAAGGCGGTTCCATCGACCTGTTGACACGCACTCGTGGCGATGACGTAGTGCTGGAGATTATCGATACCGGCAAAGGAATGGACGAGAAAACTCGCGGGCAGATGTTTCAGGCTTTTTTCTCAACACGCTCCGGCGGAAGCGGCCTTGGACTTCCCACAGTGCGTAGAATCGTAGAAGCTCACCACGGTAGAATTTCCTGTGAGAGTGAGGTTGGAAAAGGAACTCGGTTTACGATTACGTTGCCCGCAAAACGATAGAATATGGTTCTTTCAACGGCGCGGCCCGGATCGATATCCGTGCCAATACCGAAATCGAAAAACGCACCCGCGGCCAATACCGCGCAGCTCACAATAGTTTTCTATGGCTGAAGTAAAAAACGATCCTGCAGATCTTTCCACAATCCCCGTGCGAGTGCTCATCGTTGACGACGACGAAGGGCATGCTCAGGCGGTGGCGGATTCCCTTGCGCGAATTAATTGCGATTGTCGAGTCGCAGGTTCTGGAGAACGCGGCTCCCAATTGATTGCCGCCGAATCTTGGGACGTGATCGTCACCGACCTGCGAATGGGCGAAGTCGACGGCCTCGAAATCCTTCGACAGGCGAAGGAAGAGCTGCCCGAAGCCGAAGTGATTGTGCTCACAGGTCATGGCTCAATCGCATCGGCCGTGACCGCAATGCAGCACGGCGCCTACACCTATCTCACCAAGCCACTCGACATTGGCGAACTGCGATCAGCCGTTGAAAAAGCGTCCGCTCGATTGCGACTGATTCGTAAGAACGCGGAACTCCGCCGAGCACTCGAGGAGCGTTTCGGCTTCGAAGGCGTCATCGGCAACAGTCCGCAGATGAGCCGTATCGTCGAAATTCTAAAAAGCGTTGCCCCGACCGACAGCACGGTCATGATTCAAGGCGAAAACGGCACCGGCAAAGAACTGGTCGCTCGAGCATTGCATCAGAACAGTCCTCGCAAGAATAAGCCGTTCGTGCCACTGAATATCTCCGCATTGCCAGGCAGCATTCTGGAGAGCGAACTGTTCGGTCACGAGGCCGGTGCATTCACTGGCGCAACTGGTCGCCGTATTGGCAAGTTCGAACATGCCAACGGAGGAACTCTGTTCCTGGACGAAGTCGGCGAAATGCCGATGGACACTCAGGTAAAGCTCCTGCGAGTTCTCGAAGAGCGTAAAATCACGCGCTTGGGTGCCAACGACGAACTGGGCATTAACGTCCGTCTGGTCGCGGCCACGAACGCAGATCTGCAGAAGATGGTTCAGGACGGCAAGTTCCGCGAAGATCTCTATTACCGAATCAATGTCGTCAACATTTTTCTTCCACCATTGCGCGAACGAATGGGCGATCTTCCGTTGTTGATGGAGCATTTCCTGCGGGAATTGTCTCGTCGCACGGGGCGTGAGGTGCAGGGATTTTCGCGAGCAGCCCGGAAGGCTCTGCTGGCTTATCACTGGCCGGGAAATATTCGCCAGTTGCGAAACACGATCGAACGCATGCTGGTGCTGGATTCCGACGGCGTGCTGGACATTGACGGTCTTCCGCCGGAGATTGCCGTGCTGGTGAAGGATCAAATTCCCGAACCCGATATGGATGTCCCATCCGGTGCTGATTCGCTCATTGGCAAGCCCATGACCGAAGTTGAAAAATACTACATCGAACGTGCGCTGGATCTGACGGACGGTAACCGCGAAGAAGCCTCCAGGATGCTGGAGATCGGTGAGCGGACCCTGTACCGCAAGATCAAAGAATACGACCTGCGAAAGTGATGGCTAAGCCAGCGATACTACGAAGGAAACTGATGTACATTGTCGGCGGAATGCTGATTTGCTATCTGGTGCTGTGCGTTGTTGCCGCCATGTTTCAAAGGCAACTGATGTATCCTGCAACGCAAGCCGAATCGCTGCCGCTGGCCTCCTTCCCGGAATTGAAGCGATCGTTTGAAAAGCTGACTGACGTTGCGTTCCCGTCACATGACGAAGCGATCATTCGCGGTTGGCATCTGCAGGTTCAGTCGACGCCGTCGGAGCAACTGATTCTGCTGCTGCACGGCAACGGAGGACATCGCGCCTTCAGGACCCGCTGGTATGAATTAGCCAGCTCCCTGAAAACGGATGTGCTGACCATCGATTATCACGGCTATGGAGACTCCGAAGGAACCCCGTCTGAGCCGGCTCTGATCAGCGACGCGAAAGCCACCTGGGACTACGCCGTGACGAAGCTGGGTTACTCGCCCTCCAAAATAGTGATCCTTGGAGAATCGATGGGCGGAGGAGTCGGAGTACAACTGGCCGCGATTCAATGTCGCAGAAATCAGGCCCCAGCCGGATTGATTCTGTCCGCAACGTTTTCTTCGATGGTTGAAACCGCCAGTCGTAAGTTTCGCTGGCTCCCCGTGAACCTCATGCTTCAGGACCGATACCATTCTGATCGGCATATTCCGGAAGTGAATTGCCCAGTCCTGCAGTTCCACGGAGAAGACGACAGCCTTGTTCCGTTGGCGCTTGGGCAACGATTGCACGAGCTTGCTCCTGCTGTGTCCAGGAGTGGAATCCCCAGGTCGCTGATTGTATACCCGCAGACCGAGCACAATAACGTGTTGCGTTTGAACGCTGATGCGATGCGGATACAGATCGCCGAATTTCTGCGTCGCCTCTGAAGTGACCTTATTCTGTGCGTGGCAACGATTGAGGCAATGAGCTGATGGTTGTCTCCGGCGAACACCCTGCCTCAATCGAGGCCGTCTGAGG
Organism: uncultured Planctomycetaceae bacterium; assembly: GCA_903921605.1. The sequence continues at coordinate 3,559 of CAIXQV010000165.1, forward strand.
AATAAAATCTTCGACAGACGTGGATTTCCTGTGGTGAAATTCGCGAAATGGGGAAGACAGAAAACCGATTTTCGGCTAGATTGCCGAACTCGTTTTCGCGCAACACAACCGGAAAGTTTCCCCTGATGGATCACAGGGAGAAGCCATTCAATCCCCCATGTGTTGTCAGTGTGTCGTCGAGTCAGGGAAGTCATCGATGCAACAGTTTGTGGCCTTTGCCGTCGCGTCTGCCGTTCTTTTCACCGCAGGACTGATCGCCGGACAAGGTGTCGATCGCTCGGATGAAACTGTATCGCCGCCAGTTACGGTATCGTCGCCAACGACAGCGACAGACGTTACTCCCGACGATTCGGCAGTCATCACCGAACAGGAAACTCCGGATGAACCGCTGGCAAAGCCGATGCCTTCTCCCATCATGAATGCCAGTCATCAGCAGCAGGAAGAAGTCACCGACCACTACTTTTTTTCCTCGGTGGACGGCACTGCCAATTCGACCAGCTCCAGTCAGTCCAGCACAGACCGGACGACCGAAACTTCAACAGCCCAGATCACGGTGGCGAATCCTGAAGCGAGACGTCAACTGGAGTCGCTCATCCTGCGAATGTTTCCAGACGCCGCTGCAGAGACAGTCGCCGCGTGGGCCGACGCTTATTCTGATATGGATCTCGGGGAAGTGGAGTTCATTCTTGAGCAAAAGCGATCCCTGTCCGGTTCACTGGACTCCGAAATCGCCACAGCGATGCTCGGAACACCGCTCGGGGCGACTACGGCGGAGTCTCTTCTTTCGCCACAAGCCATGAGCCCGATTGTGGAGGCACAGAACGCTGTTCGCTCTAATCTGCAGTCTGCCTGGTCTTCCGGATATCGACGCACGGTTGTGATTCCGGAAGCCGTGAGCAATCAGAGCATTCCGGGAAGTATCGCGTTGACGCCACGACAGGTGACGATGTTTCGAAGCTTCGAAACCGGTCAGTTGCAGCCTTCGCCAGTTCCTACACATGTCGCGATCGCGTCAAAGAACGGCGCGCTAATGTTTTGCCTTGATGGAAACCTGTTTACTCGTCGAGGTGACTTTCAGCGACTGGCGGATGGCCGACTGGGACTTGTGACTTCGTCGGGCAGCTATGCTCTGAAGGATTCAACACCGATCCCGGAGTCTGTCACGAGCATCGAAATCACAACCAGTGGCGAGATCATGTACGATGCGGAGGGTCAGCCAGTATCCGCCGGACTCGTGGGAATCGTGGAGCTGTCAGAATTGAATCGCCTTCAGACCGTTGACGGTGTATTCTTTACCAGTGAAACTTTGAACGCGTCTTCAGTACCAGCGGCGAACGCCGAGCTGACGACATATCAGCTGGAGATGTCCAACGTGAATCGCACGGATGACACTCAGTTGCTGGAACTTCTGAACACCGAACTGCCTTAAAGACACTGCAATGAAACGATACGTCCTTGCTGCTGCTGCTTTCTTTTTTTCCGTCACGCTGATCAGCTCGTTCAAATCGGCCGAGCTTCTGCAAGCCGACGAGAAAGCAGCTCAAACTGATGAAGCAAAGATCACGCTCACAGCAGGTACGTGGGAAAACGTGCTGGAACAAGTCAAAGCTAACAAGGGGCGTATCGTCGTTGTCGACATCTGGTCCACCTCCTGCTTACCGTGCATGACGGAGTTCCCGAACCTTGTGGAACTGCAGAAGACTCACGGAGATAAGATCGCCTGCATCAGTTTCAATGTGGACTACGTCGGAATCAAGAGCAAGCCGGCCGAGTTCTACCGGGCACGGGTTGAGGCATTCCTCACAAAACAAAAGGCAACGTTTTCCAACGTGCTGTGCAACGTCGAATCCGACAAGGTCTTCGAGAAACTTGAGCTGTCCTCAATCCCTGCTGTTTACGTATTCGATGCTGAAGGCAAGGAAGTTCGCCGCTTCGACGACAGCCTGTTGGAAGACGGTGAAGAAGAAGCCTTCACGTATAAGGCTGATATCAATCCGTTCATCAAAAGCCTCGTGGATCAACTCGGCCAGGCCGGGAAGTGATCCCTAGCGATCAATTGAACATTACTGAAGCAAAGTCGATCGCAGCTTTGTACGGCATTGATCTGGTCACTGTCTCTGCGGCAGGCGGGGGGTTCAGTGGGGCTTGTGTTCATCGAGCAGAAGATTCTTCCGGTTCTGCCTTCGCAATGCGGCGAACACCTCACTCTGAGTTGATGCCGACCGAGCGATACTGCGAAATGGTGGCTCTGTTGCGTGAAATGTCGTCGCGTGGATGCGGCATGATTCCGGTGCCGCTGCGTCATCAGCAATCGTCCCTCACAATTCTGCAGACGTTCCATCAGCCGGCCTTTGTGAATCTGGATAGCAGTCAGACTCGCATTCAGGCGAATGACGGCGTGTGGCAGATGGAGCCGTGGATGCTCGGGGAACCTGCACAAGGGCCGCCAACTCCCGGTCAGATTAAATCCACTCTTGAGGCACTCTCACTCTTTCACAACACCGCCGCCGAGTGCACCCAGGCCCGCTCGGACGCTCGATCAATCGCACCATGGTTTCACGTATCGGAAGGATACGCGCCGGGAATCTCCCGCAGACTTTCAATCGTCACCGAACTCGGTGATGGACTGCTCACGAGTTTCATCAAATCAGTTGCTGCTGAGACCGATCCGGAGTTTCGCGATTGTGCCAAACGCGTGTGTGCCGCTCTGGAGTTCTGGCTGCCATGGCTGGGGAAGCAACTCACTGAAGTTGCTCGTTCCTCGTATCGACTTCAACCGGTCGTAAGAGATCTCTGGAGACCGCACGTCTTATTCACTGCAGAACGTGTCACCGGAATCATCGACCTGAATGCCATGGCGACCGACCACGTGGGACTGGATGTGACGCGACTATTTCGAAGCTGGTTCGGTGCGGATATTGATCGAATTCGCGAGACGCTGATCTCGTTTCGCTCACAACGGTTACTTGATGCGAGTGAATGGCGATTGCTGCAGGCTTACGATGCATCGACGGCGCTGCTGAGTCCCGTGACGTGGCTCCGACGACGATTCATCCATGCCGCAGCAGATTGCACCAGTCCCGAAGTGCTCCTGCGTCTTGCAGAGTTAACCTCAGTGGCAGAGCGGTTTGAGCCGCTGTGAGAACGGGCCGCCGAGGTATTGAGGATCCACAATGCATCGACAAACCATTAGCCCGTCCCAAGACCGCGATCCAGCGCTTCCTGTTCGCGAGCATAGACGTCGCTGACCATTTCCAGAGTCAGCCGATTGATCTTCCACGATGGCTGATCTTCCGTCGTTCGATTGCAGTGCTCGGTCAGCAGCCGATAGAGAAACCGGAACAAATGCCGAGGAACTCGCAGGCGTGCAAATTTCTGGATCAGGTCTTCGCGAGAAATATCTTCTGCGAAAAAATCACCGATGGTGATCTGCGAATTCGCTGGTCCCGCAGGCTGACTTTCAGCCAGACAAGCCCGAATTCGATTGGTTGCCATGTCGAACAGGGACTCGCCTGTCCATTCCAGAGACTTAATCAGGTTCTGCTTATCAAGGCGCGAACGTTCGTAAAACTCTTTCTCTTCCCGGCCAAGAAAGTGAACCACATCCCGCGGCAGCAGCATCTTAAAACCAATGCCGGGATGCTTCAGGAACTTATTGTCGAACATCGACCACAGGAAGTCCTTCATGCGTTCGGCCGAACCATTAATCAGATGAGGTTCGTCAACGCGGTCAACCAGCACAATGATGCTCTCAAATCCCAGTGGCTTCAGAATTCGCTGCAACTTGGACAACAGCTCGTAGCGGTCATCACTGCGATCGCGAGACGGCATCGGCTGATCATCAATCTCGGCAGACGGAAATCGCATCAGAATCTGCTGCAATGACGCAGTGCCGTGATCCAGAATGCGAACTTGTTTGGCAACATGGCGAGCACGCAACCAAAGACTGACATATCGCTTTGCGAATGGAATCCAGCCAGCCACGATCACAGCCCAGAACCACCAGGTTTTCAGCCGCGCCAAAGCGTTCATGGTATCTGATGTGACATCGCGAAGGGCGAAGATCGCAAGTCCGATCGTCACCAGGAGTCCCAAATAGAATCGCCAGGGAGCAGTCAGAGTATTGAAGCCAATCTGACGGCGAATATTCGTCCAGCGGCGCAGATGAGACTGATCGGATGATTGATCATAGAACGCCGCCAGCATCAGAAGATCTCGCTTGCGTTGGCGAGGCAGTTCACGAATCTGGCCAAGGTTGAAATCCGGATCGGTCGCATGAGGATCGGCGATCACATTACACAGCCGACGAGTGCTCAATGTCAGCAAAGCGTCCATGTGATCCCACAGACGCCAATCTTTCAGAGCCTGATCCGGGTTGCGGCGACGACCACGTAAGCGATCGCGGAAAGCATCCAAAAAGGGATTGAGGTCATCGTAGCTGATGACAAAAGCTCGTTCGTTAGGGAACTTTGTGTTGTGATCCTTCAACGCCTTGATCAACTGCAGGCGAATTGCCGTCTTACCGGCTCCCTTCTCCCCGAACACAATGGAAGTACTGGGATTGCGGCAGTCGCCCAGCACTTTATCCCAGGCCGGATGATGAATCGTCTCGGCACAATGCTGCTGAAAAATGTGGTCTGACTGAGCATCCTCCTGGCTGAAAGGGTTAACCTTGACGCCATAATGCTCCAGAAACTGCTGAATCTTCATGAATCCGGATCTCTACGCGACTGATTTCCGTTGGGAAAAAGAAGTATCAAGACCCTGACAAAACCCGGACAGTGACGTTGCCGGTCACTTTTTCCCGCAATCCACCAATAGTGCGGGAGCAAGTCCACGTTTTGTCAGGCACTCTAGTTCGAAAGCTATATCACTCCGGCAGTTCAGTCAAAGGCGTCAAGCTGCGGGACTGAGAGAAAGGCGTGAACAGGAATCGATATTTCCGAAAACGGGCTTAAACGCACTGCTGAGAAACTTAACAGACCGCGGTGCAATTAAACGTCCAGCCCCAGCATCCGCATGAGAGCAATCGCGTTGCTTCGTTCCACAACGCCGTCTCGCAGCTTGTAATCAAACGTCATCGTGCCGTCGACGATGGTGTCTTCGAAGTGCTTATTGACGGCCTGACTGGACATTGTTTCAGCGATTTGTGTCAGTGCGAGATCGTGAGTCGTCACAATCCCAAGAGCACGATGAGCAACGAGCGATCGAATCACCGCCTCCGCTCCTCGACGACGATCGTGAGAATTCGTGCCGTGCAGAATTTCATCCAGCAAGAACAACACGATTCGCGGTGATTCCGTTAGATCAACCACTGTCTTCAGCCGTCGGACCACACTGAAGAACAAAGATCGCCCTTCCTGAAGTGAGTCGCTCACACGCATCGCGGTCGCAAGCTGAAACGGGTACGTGCGAAAACGAGTCGCCCGGACTACGCTTCCACAAAGCGTGAGCACCACGCTGCTGCCGATGCTTCGCAGGAACGTACTTTTCCCGGACATGTTTGAACCGCTGACGAGCATCAATGGAGTCGCGGCGGTCAGAGCCACACTGTTTCGCACACAAGCATCGCTCTTCAGCAGTGGATGCCCAAGATTCTCTGCGATGAGCTCCGGAACCTCGTCGGAAATCTCCGGCAGGCAATCCTGAGGATGATCGAAAGAATATCCCGCCACAGAAACCGTCGCTTCCAGGCACGCGACAGTTTCCAGCCAATCGGCGACATCTCGCCCATGTTGCTTGCGCCAGCATTCCAGCAGGTGCGTGACAAGCACAAACAGGCCGCAGGCCCAGGCGATCGGAGCAAAAAACTGATTCCGCATCGCGTTATTCTGCCACTGAGTCAAATTGCTCAGGCGATGAATGGCACGGGAGGCGGTTTCAGATTCCGAATGAAATCGATTCTGGAGATCTCGCACGGCCGGTTCATCGACGTGGTGCTTTTCGAAGACTTCAATCACCTGACCAAACTGCCGCAGCGCGGAATCGACGTTGTCCATCTGCGAGGCGGTCTGACGAATCTGGCGACGAGTCATAATCACCGCGGGAGTCTGCAGCACGATCAGTAGCAATACGAACCGCAGCTGAACCATCTCCAGCATGGCCAACGCAATCACCGGAACGGCGATGACGCCGATCAAGGACGACCAGATCAGAATCCAGATCGAAATGGGCTGAGAAGGTTCCTGAACCCACTGGCGGAGCATCACTTCAGCCGTCTGCCAGTTCGCGGAATCCGGAACACAGGCCAGTGCTTCTCGCAGCTTGAGTTCATTCTTGAGCCCCTGAGCACGGGCCTGGCGGACTCGAATGGCCTCGCCGGTACAAATCTGAGTCATCCAGCCGGCGAGATGTCTTCGCCCCGGGAGCGTGCGACATTCGTTCAGCATCTGGAAGAGAGAACCGCGTCCGAAGACGTCCAGATCCTGAGTCCACGGATGCAGCTCATCGGCGAACTCAGTGCCATCGACGACGTCAGACCCAAACTTTCGATCGAGCCTGTTCAGTCGGCTCTCATGAAATCGAACGATGGCCTGAGCCGTCGACAGCTTCTTCAGGCATCGCTGATGAAACGGCAGGAGGGCTCCAAAGATTCCGGCGGGCAGCAGCATCCAAAGCCAGGACACATGCTTGGCTTCGCCAATGCAAAGAATTCCCAGCAACAGCGCCGCGACGAAGATGCCCGTGCGGATTCGCACGAACATCAGATCTCGCTGCGTGTACTCCTTGACCTTATCGTTAATTTCGCGAAGTCGCTTTTCGTACGCCTCGCGCGGGGCGGCGTTGGCCGCGTTAATTTGATTGGCGGGATCAGTTTGCTTCGCGGGATCACCCTGCTTTGCAGAGTCAGTCTGCTTTGCCGACTCAGTCTGCTTTGCGGGGGCCGTAGGGGAATTTTCCGTCATGAGATCCGTCTACATTACTCTCTGAAGCTCTCGGAGAGCGTCGTCCGGACTGTCCTTCAACCCGCAACGGCCTCCTCCAAAGTGTGAAGTATTGCGGGCCGAACGAAAACTTGCCATCGACGGCATCCAATGTCATTTTGCGTTACTACAATGGGAAGTCGCATTTTGGGAAGGCCATCGTAAAATCCCGGGTAAACAAGATGCATATTCCAGGAAATTGAGATCCATGTCTGGCTCCCGCAACAATCTGGCGATGACTCCCGGAGCGGCTCGCACCGTCGCGCGTTGTCGTCGGCAGGCGGGAGTTCTGGCGCGGACGGATTCGTGGGCTGCGTTTCTGGTTCTGGCCCTCGTTCAGGATGAATCGCTCGCTTCGGCCTGCCTGCAACGACTCGGGATTACTCGCGATTGGCTCAGCAGCGGTTTGTTGGGGGCCGAGGTCGCTCAGTTGGCTGCTCAGCCTGAGAATGAAGACGACGACGAACTCGATGTTGAGTCGCTGGATCCGGACACAATGCCTCTTGAAGCCAGCGTCTGCTCCAAAGCCGGAGCCGCCGCTCAGATTCTTGAAGCGTTGAACGATCCTCTGGAGTTTACTCGCGTACTGGACCGTGCCACCGAACTGGCTCGCCGAGGACCAAACGACAGTGGGGTCACCAGCGCGAATTTGTTGGTGGCGATCGTGGAAATGAACGGCGACATCCGGCAACGGTTCGAAACTGTCGGAGCAACGCTGGCAAGAATTCGAGAAGAACTGTATCCCGAACAGATGACGCGGCAGGTACCAATCACCGTCGAATTTAACCTCCTCTTTTCTGAGGGAACTGGCGAACGAAACTTGATCACTCCTGAGCCCTCCGCGTCGCCCGTTGTTTCTACCGGCGATGAACACCGAGTTCCAGCACCGACACCCGCGACGGGCGGCGTGCGGCTGCAACAGAGGAATGAATCTGCCCCATTAAATCAATCCGCCCCATTGTCAGTCTGGCGAATTCTGGATGCCAATCTAAATCGAGCCCGTGAAGGTCTGCGCGTGCTGGAGGATTTCGCGAGATTTCTGGCCGATAATCACGATGTCAGTTTGCAGTTGAAGTCGATGCGGCATGATCTTGTTGCGGCGGAAAAACAATTGTTCGCCGATGCTGCAATCGGGATGGCCGAGCGACTGCTGTTCCGCGACACGGAAGGTGATGTTGGCACGTCGCAAATGACAGACGGTGAACAACAGCGAAGTGCTTTGGCGGACGTTGTTATCGCGAATGCTCGCCGAGTCGAAGAATCGTTGCGGAGTCTTGAAGAATTCGGCAAGCTCGTGTCTGCTCCGTTCTCCGGAGCCATGAAGTCGCTTCGATATCATGCGTATACCGTAGAGAAATCTCTCGCCACATTGTCGACTCACGGACTTCAGCCCGAGAATCATATCGCAGAAAATCACAGGGCCAGCCAATTGTTGCAGGCTCATGTCTAT
>CAIXQV010000166.1 GCA_903921605.1 uncultured Planctomycetaceae bacterium
ACGGAAATGGTCTTTGTTGATGGGCTCGGACGCACGAACAAAGCGACGCGTGAGGCTCCGGCCGGAAGATAGCCGCCTATATCGCAGACCACTTAGACCGGATGTCCGGCAAACGTGCTGCCTTGTGCGCTGCGTGGTGATGGCCTGCGAAACCGTTCAGCATCGCGATGTGGTACCTTGGAACTACCCGTTATGCAGTTCACTGGCAGATGACCGGCCTTCCAGGACAACCATCTTGTTGTCGAATCACTTCTAATTGCCGCCGCACAGGCGACCGCAGCCGACTGTGGTTTAGGATGGTGGAGTTGGCTGACTAATTCCTGAGTTGGTGCGGATTCGACTCCGTCAGAAACTGCTGATGGTGTTCGCTCAGGATCCTCCAGACCTCGCAGACGGTTTCGGAGCGTCGGTGAATTTCAGTGTGTGACGCTGGCACATAGTACTCGCTGACAACGCCGGAATGCCGGGCACTCGCGATTCCGACAACGCCATCGCCACGACCATCTCCAATGGAATAGCAACCATTGCCAACAATGGAATGCATTTTTACGGTGCTGCTGACAGGAAGGCAGCGGAGTGCCTGCAGTAAAGGGCTGCTGGACTTCAGGAGATCGATGCTTGTTGGATTTCCATGTGTCACTTCTCCGGAAAATACGCCGGGGTTATCTTCGATCAACTGTCGATGCCGTTTCATGGCGGTTGCATCTGGTTTCGCCAGTGAACTTCCAAGTTGGCCTACGAGCCGCGTGGCCAGCGTAGAACCGCCGTGCGGAACAGCGACAAACACGACACGTCGAACTGAAGTCTGAGGAGAGAAATAGAAGTTCTCCGCCAATCTGTTGCGGGTGGCGTGATCGGTCGTAATCCTGGACAGGGGGCGGTTGGCAACAGCACACCACATCTGGTCGCTGCTGTATGAGATCTGTGCCTTGGCGATCAAGCCGCCCATACTATGTCCAATCAGCACGATATGATTGAGGGCTGGATCAGACGAAGTCTCCTTCAGTTGGGATAACGCCAAATTCAGGTCTCGACGCAGAATGGACGCTGAGGCAACAAACGGCTGACCCGTGGCATATCGAAACCCCCAAATCTGATATCGATCTGAAAACCCCGATATGCTCCGAAGCTCATTGGCCATATCGACCCAGGTGCGCGGGCTGGACAGCAATCCGTGAATCATGACGACTGGAATCTTGCCTGGCTGATAGGGCTCAAGGAAGAACAACCCATCCTTGTCGTGACTCATCTCCGGATGAATAAACCAGTCGAAGGGTTCAACCTGTTGGGAGCTGCAGATTTCCTGAAACGCGAACGGAGCAGACAGATCAGCCGCCAGCGGGAGTAAGTTGCCGGCGACTGAGAGTTCTGTGGAATTCAGGGGATTGTGAAATTCCAGGATTGGCTGAGGCCCCGGGGTGCCCGCAACTTCAGTTTCTGCGACCTCGGTCTTTAACACGGCAGTCAATGAGAACGTACTTCCCGGCAGCAGAAACTGCTCACCAGAATGCTGATTGGTGGGGCATGTACGTTGCGCGACCAGAGGCATTCCCCAGCCAAATCGTTTGATCCGTCTTGTGAGCGACTTTGCATGATATGCACCCACCGGATACAGATTCTGAATGTCCGCTGCTGTCCAGGGAAGTCCGATCAGGCGAATCGGGACCGTTCGCGTCTCTGTGTCCGTGCTGATTACCACGCCCTCTCCCGGAACGTACTGACGGTGCCGTTGTACACAAATCAGGAAGCGTCCCAGACTCCGATTGTACGCATTCAAAAGCTGGCCGTTCGTCTTGTCGCCGGTTGTGCTGGATTCCAGTCGCGGCCACAAATCTTCCAGAACCCGCAAATAATGCAGCGTCGCGTCGGGAGAGCCGAGACAATCGCAATGCGCTGCCAATTCAAGTTCGCTGATCCGTGTCCCGGAATTTGTGTCATGCAAGCCGTCAATAGTCTGCCGAGCCTGTGGCCCCGGTAGTCCGGGCTGATACCAGAACTGTTTTTGCTCTGTCAGGCTGCAGCCGGAAAGCAGCAGCAAACAGAATGGCAATACTGATTTACACACGTCCATGCGGCTAATTTTCCGGGGTCCTGATTGCCAAGGGCGTTCCACACCCCAAAGCCATGCCAAGTTTCGTATTTCAGCGGCATCTCATCACCACAGAAACGCGAAGTTTTCAGTTCATCGGACTCCATTTGGCATGAATTGCGGGATTCTCGGCTTCCTGCGATGAACCCCGGACAACCAATTTCGCGGTCGTCACAGGCATCATGCGTATCCATCAAGGAAACTTTGATACAAAGCGGCCATTGTGAAACGGAATACGCCACTGTCACCTAATCTGCGGTCCCATCTGGAACAGTTCATCCAGACGCTAAAGTTCGAGTGTCTGAACAAGTTCGTGATCGTGGCTGAAAGCTTTTCGACCACGTGTGCCGAGTCTGGAGTCGGCATTACCACGAAGAAAGACCACATTCATCTCGCGATCATTTGCCGTCGGATTTCACTGCGCCACCTGCAGAAAGCAGTACAGAGCGTGTGAATGACGTTACATGTCATTCAAAGCTTGGTGGCTTGATCAAGTCGTCCTCGCGACGGAGAGCTTGACAATTGACGTCAGCCGGAAGACCAAACTGGCCGTTTCTCTGAAAAAACATGCCGCGAGTCTGGCACGCCGCAAGATTTGAACTCCCGTAGGATCATACTTGTGCTGTATCCGGCATCCGCACCTGCATCGACCGACACCTTGAACCATGTGGCGACCAGTGCCAGCTGTGCAATCAAATTGATGGCGTGCAACGTGCGTTTTCTGGCCATTCCCGTGATCGCCAGAATTCGCTTGATTTGGCAAGACAGTGGACAATTTTCCTACGTCGTTGCGCACTCAGGATGAACCGTCCTGAGTTACTGGCACTTCTTCGTCACGCTGCGTTGGTAATCAAACCAGACCTGGAAAAAGAAGCATAGTCAACCTGCTCCGGTTGTCACGACCGAGTCGTCGAATCAGAGTTCACTTCACTACTCCGGTCCGACACTACGTCGCCACG
>CAIXQV010000167.1 GCA_903921605.1 uncultured Planctomycetaceae bacterium
AAGAACGTTCCAATATTTCGCGGACCGCAGCGAATCTTGTCCCTTGCACGCTTTTTGTGTGCAAGGGGATCGCGGAAAGGTTTTACACTTTGTGTTTGGAAGCAGGCAGATGAAGAAGTTTACGCTGTTATTTTTGGCTGTGGTTTGTCTGGTTCCGGCAGCAGGCTTGTGCCAGGAAGAAACAACTCCGGCACCAGCAGCGACGGAACAGATTCCGGTGGAAACTGGTGAGCCTGATGCTGCTCCCGGCAGCGAAGAGAAGAAGCCTGATGTTGCCGAGAAAGCAAAAGAGCTAGAGGCAGAGGTCGAAGCCAAAGTTGGTGAACTGGCTGAAAAGATCGATCAGAATGAGTCCGCGAAGAAAGCTTCGGAAGGTTTACTGGGCCCGATCTACAAGCTCGCCGAGTCTCTGAATTTCTCGTACTTCCACTGGCTGGCGTTTGGACTCATGTCTGCAGGAGTCGTCAGCTTTGCTCTGCAACTGGTCCTGGGGAAACTGGTCATTCTTTTCAAAGGCAGCATCAACCTGCGAGAGATTATCTCCGACGCGATCGGTTTCGTGATCAGCACTGTTGGTTTGGTCCTGACAACTCAGGCGGCCGCTGAGAATTCAACCTTCACTCACAGTCCGGCAGCGGTTCTTTCTTCGGCTGCGTGCGGAGTTGTTCTCGGGTTCATGCTTTATCGCTGGGGCCAGATGCAGGAAGTGAACGCAGTGGCTGGGCAGCGAGTTGGCCAGCCGTCTAAGAACCAAGCCAAGAGTTGATTGCTGAGGCCGCGGAGTAAGTCCCTTCGACGGAGCTACGGGTGTACCGTACGCCCGTCGCTCCGTCGACGGGATTCTGTTTCTTCCAGTCAGACAGGCAATGTCTCAGTTCTCAACCGCCGTGTCGTAGCGAACTCCTTCAGGCACAGGAACGGGCACTGCGACGGTCGTTCCGAAGGCTCCTTCGGTCTTCGTCATCGAATCAACGGCGACGAAAGCGGTCAGCGCACTCATCAGACTGTAATCCAGAGCGGTCCTGAGAACGGACTGCTGGATTTGTTTGGTTTGATCTGGTGTTCGTGAAATCTGGGCCATCAGGTCGGCGATCTTCAGGCGAGCCCAGACGGCTCCGATGCCTGTGTGTTCCTTGTTCGCATCGCGAGCATCCAAAGCCACGGAATACGACACGGGCTGCATTCCGGTGCGGCCATTGACTGTCACGGTGCCGGGTTCTCCGGTGAATCGACCGGTGAGCACAACCGGACGGCCCACGATCAGATCGGGAATAATCTGCGGATACACATCGGTGACGTTCATACTGCCCCAGTTGATGCTTAGATCTGTCATCGCGGGGTGGCTGATACTCTCGTGGAACTGTTCCATGATCTGGATCGGATCATCATTCAGACTCAGATAAGCCACAGCTCCTCGTCCCAGAAGAGCCATGCGATCCATCAGATAACGGTTGGGAGATTGACCAACACCGAAACTGAAGATGCGTGAGTCGCCGGTCTTCTGAGCGATGGCGTGCAGAATGTCGGCGTCGTTACCGATGTAGCCGTCGGTCATGAATGAGACGACTCGATAGCGGCCTTCGTCATGAGGGAAATCGAGTGCGGCTTTCAGGCCTTCGATCATTTCCGTGCCACCACTGCCGTTGAACGATGCCAGATAGGCCAGCCCATTGCGGAGGTTCTCGGGCGTTGCGTTAATTGGTGCCGGACCAAGTTGTGAGGCGGTATTGCTGAAATCAATGATCTGGAAAGTGTCTCGAGGAGTCAGCTTTTGCAACGCATGCGTCACTGCTGCGCGAGCTTGATCGAGCGGTCGACCATTCATGCTTCCGGAACAGTCCAGCACAAACACCATCTCCATCGGGCTTCGCTGGACCTGTTTCAGTTCTGCCGGCGGATACAGCATCATCGTAAAGTATTGGCCATGATCATCCTTGTGAGTCATCATAGCGGTCTTGATCTGGTCACCAGCGACTTTATATCTCAGCACGAAATCTTTGTTGGGGATGGAGTCAGAAGGAGACAGAGTAATCTGTCGTTCGCTTTCGGAGCTCTCCTTGATATCGACCGAATGATTCAGGCAGCGGACGTTCTCAATGTTGACGCCCGCTTTGATGTTGAGGCTTACGGAGACATCGTGTCCTGATCGTTCGTTGGGAGCCAGGTACTGCACTTCCGTGTTCTGGCCGCTTGCATTGTGAGCTCCGCGAGCAACGGAGCCGATGCCGTCGGTTGTTGCTGGCGGGTTGTAGCGAGGTCCGACGACCATCGGAAAGACGAACTCATAGGCTCCATCGTCGTAGCGCAGAGTGTTGAAGTAGCGGATATTGATGTCGATCTGTTTGCCCGGTTCAATGTTCGCCACCTTCTGAGTGAAGATGTTGGGGCGTTCTTCGGTCAGCAGTGAAGCGACATGGCCCTGCGATCGAGCTTCGTTGTAGATTTTCTCGGCTTGTTCACGTTCGCGAATGATGCCGCGGATTTTTCGCTCACCAACTGTCATCACAAATTCGTTGACCGCAGCATTTTCAGGCAATGGAAAGACGTAGACCGCTTCGATTTTTGAGCTGTACGGATTCTGGAATTGCTGAGTCACGTCGACAGATGCGATGTAACCGTCAATGTTTCCGATGACGGAAGTATGCTTCAGTGGTACGGGAACCTCTTTCTCGACGTCAGGCAGTTTTGCCATCAGGCAGCCACATCCGGGTCGGTCTTCGGGAGGTTGCGGTGTGGAAGTAAACCCCTTTGCGATCACCCACAACTCTTCGCCCGGCATGAGATCAAATGTGACTCTGGCCGTCGGCGAGTCTGTGTTGCCGCGAACGACAGCAGAGAGGCTGCGGGGTCGACTTTCGTTTGAAGCAACGTTTCCTGAAACCATCGCTCCAGACTCATCAAAGTTTCCAGTTTCCTCAGCGAAGCCATCCATTGCTGAGTATCCCGCTTCCCCCGGCGCTGGGGCCGACGCCGTTGGTCCATTTTCTGTTTCCGTGCTGCTACCGCACCCCGCCTGAATCAAACACGCCATGGAGAATAAAAGAACGCCAATCGCGTTCCATAAAGACCGTGGAATATTCATCTGTTAGTAACTCCTGATTCATTGAGTTTGCTTAGTCGCATTTGGAATTTCAAAATCTGCAATCGGCAATCTAAAATCGAGAATGTGTCAGCCCTGAGCTTTGGCAATCGAAAGTTCTGCGGGGATGTGTCTGCCATCCGACGATGCGGATGTTGTCAGTTCGGTATGCCAAAATCGTTCGCCCGATCCGGTAATCTGCACGTGGACTCTCGCTACTCGACTGCGACCGCTGGGAAGTTGGTTATCAGAGCCGGTGTTAAACGCCCCGAGGATGACTCGGTTGTTGTTCATGGCTCGAGGGTCGTAGTACGGAGGTTCCTTAAACGCCGGATGTTCGCCGCCTTCGATCCCCACAATTTCGACATCCTGTGTGAGGCTGCGAAGTTCCAGTTGCCAGGCCGCTAACGGCAAGTCGCCGGAATCCACGAAGACATCGATCGCTTCGAAGCGGATGGAGTCTTTTGATCCATCCGCCGGGCCGGGAATCGTGACTTCATCGGTTTGCACAGGGACATTGGCTGAGCCTGGCTGTGGCTCCTGAGCCATTGCGAAGGCCATCAGGCACAGATCAAAAGCGATCAGCAACGCCCAGCACAGTGGAATCTGGAATGGCCGTGACTGGCATGATCGATAGAGTGATGGTTCTGAGGACATGGTGTTGGTCCTGTTCTTGGTTGATTCATTGCTAGTGCGTTGCCAAAGTCCAATTTGTAGGTTGGACATTCTTGTCCGACTTTCATTCGACGGGCAAGAATGCCCATCCTAAGCCAATGTGAAGTCGTGACGTTCCACTACAGCGTCACAGCTCGTTGAGCAATCTCATTCACATCAGCCTGAGTCAGGCGTCCATCGCCGTTGATGTCGAATTCCGATTGATTTCGTCCGCTTCGTATTTCTCTGGCGACTGCGAATGCGTCCAGAATGTCGACTCGTCCGTTACCATCGAGATCTCGTGCCACGCTTGCCGGTTGCTGAGGCTCCTGACGATTCAATGCAAACAACAACATGCAGGCGGCCGCTATGGACGAGCCGATGACGGCAAGTCGCCATCTCCAGTTCGACCTGGCTTTCACAGGAATTGTCTGATGGAGATGTCGCTGAGCATCCGCAAGGATTGCTCGATCAATCGCCTCGGGGATTTCTGGAAAGGGCCCATATCGGCTCTTCAATTCCGACGCCAGCCCTGACGGCAGTTCAGGAAGATCATCAAGTTCTTCAGGATTCAACATGACTGGATTGCCCGGATTTACAGATGTTATTTGCGTAAAGCAGCTCAATCGTGTTCTTGCTCCACAATCTATTAAGTGAGTGACCTCTCAGATTGGTTCAAAGAATCCCAAAGAATTTTCGGGAACAGATTTTTCCAATGATTTCCTGTGGAAATCGAATACCGCTAACGTACTACGCACACATCATCTGTAGTGGATCGTACGACTGCGGGTGTTGGAAACTGGAATCCGGGACTCGTTCGTTTATGGCGCCGGCACCGATCGACAATCGAACCGATCAAGAGCTGGTCGCCGCCGTGAACGCTGGCGATGCGGGGGCCTTTGAGGTTCTGTATTTCCGTCATCGTGACTGGACCATGCGTTTGGCCGTTCGATTTACGGGGCATCACGACGATGCTTTGGATGTGTTGCAGGAGACCTTCGGCTACTTCGCTCGCAAGTTTCCCGGCTTTCAACTGACCGCCGCGCTGACGACGTTTCTTTATCCGGCCGTTCGTAATTTTTCGATTGCGGCTCGAAAGAAACGACAACGCTCCAGCGGTGGAGAAGATCAGTTGCCGCTGATCGCTGAGCCGCAGGCCGCGTCTGGATCTGACCGCAGAGATATGGAACAGTCTCTGGCTTCTTTATCCGATGCTCATCGAGAAATCCTGTTGATGCGTTTCGTCGATGATATGACTCAAGCAGAGATCGCGGCGGCGCTTGATCTGCCAGTTGGTACCGTCAAGTCACGGTTGCACCACGCGATTCTTGCCGCTCGGCAGCTTCCCGGAATGTCGGACTCGTAAGTGGTACAACGCAGTTGAAACGCAGGTTTCACCACAGAGGTCACGGAGTAGCACGGAGGAGTGCAGCACAGATTTTTCTGAACGCAGAGGGCGCGGAGGTACGCAGAGAGGAACAAGAACAAGAAACTCTCTGCGTACCTCCGCGCCCTCTGCGTTCAAATGTCCTGCGTTCTGAGTGCCCTCTGCGATTCCTCTCTGTGTTCTCTGTGACCTCTGTGGTCAATAAATCCAGCACTTCTTCGCGCGGCAGATCACAGCGTGGAAAGCCTCAGTTAACAGCAACGAGAAATGTATCACTGTGCGGCAGGTTCTGCGGGTGTGGCAGGGGCTTCAGGAGTAACAGCGGTAAGCCACAGTTGGCTGACGATGGTCCGGTCGGCCAATGACAGCGACGCAGGCTTTTGCAGTTTGGTGTCGACAGATTCAGCAATGATTTTGATCGCACCTGCGAAGGACGCTTTCGCAGTGCCGGAAATTTTGATTGTTACCGCCTTGGATGAGTCACCGTCTTTTGCTGATTGAGGGCACTCGGCGGTCAATCCTTCCGGCAGTCCTTCGATCTTGAAGTCGATCGCTTCGGCAAAGCCATTGCGGCGACTAATCGTCAGAGGAATCTCCAATGGCTTGTCGGCTGGTACTGTGAATCCTGTCGTCTTTACTTCGACATCAAAAGAGGACTTCGCTTCTTCGCATCGCAGCACATAAAAGAATCGCTCGCTGACATGCTGATATCGATCACTCACGACGATTCGATACTGACCGTCAGCAGGAATGTTGAAACTCAGTTCGGCATCCGGGTTTTCACCATTGATGTCATCGGCTTCTGTAAGCGGCTTGCCGTCTTTATCCTGAATAGAAAGCACCGGGTCCAGTTGTGACCCGTATCTTCGCGCCTGAACGGAAAAGCTCAGTTGTTGCGATTTGGTGGCGTTGATCAGATAAGTATCGGTTCCTTCCGGAGCAATCATGCCGCTGACCGCGACTGGCACTGTGAGGGTTCTCTCGGCAGGCAATTGCGATTCAACAACCACCGGCAAGTCAGAGACCTGCACAGGGAACGGTAGGGCGAGCCCGGCATCCAGCGTGCTGGATCCTGCAGGCAATGCCGCCGTGGGAGCTGCAAGGTTCCAGCCGTGTACGTTCAGAGTTACCTCTCCGTCGCCAGGTGGTTTTACAACAGGCATCGTATGTTCCACAACAGGCTGAGTCGTCAACGTCAGACGGTAGACGTAATCAGCGCCGCCGGCAAATGCGATGGTACTGTTCGGTGCCGATGGAAACGCGAAGGCTCGCACATACCACGTCCCGTCAGACGGTGCAGTGAAAGTTAAGCGAGGATCGAGGCTGGTATCGTCGTTGTTTTGATCCACTACAGTGCCGCGAGCATTGGAAATCTGAAGCACCGCGTCCATCGGAGAGCTGAGTATGTCGTTGCCAAGGAACGCAGCGACCAATGTCTGACCCTTTGTTAGTTGCACTGCAAACGTGTCGACGTCCCGAGCCTTTTCGAAGACGGCGTTAATGGTCACGGCTGGCAATGCGGCTTGCTGAGCTTCCGCGATCTTGTTGTTTGGTTCAGTCTCGGTGACCTCCGGAATCAGCCCAATGACGAACGGCTTGAGTTCTGTGGCACCGGAAGGATTGCTGTAGCGAAGCCAGTGAACCCCACCGCGAGCCGTCGGAGCAATGGTCACTGTGGCCGTATCGCGTTTTTCACCGAGAGTCCACGTGATGCTGTCCGCTTCTGAGTGCAGCTTGACTTCACCGTCCCCTGCTTTGCCCGTCAGCTTGACTTCGAAGGATGTTCCTCGCTGGCCACCCGGCGGAAACAAGCGATCGATGGCCGGCGGCTCACCGGCCACAAGTACCGAACCGCTGAGAAGGAACAGCGGAGAAAGCAATACAGAAGGGAAACAAGAAGATCTTGAGGCGGGCATGTTATTGGCAATTCGAAATGATACGCCCGACCTCACTAACGAGGTCGGTGAAGTCGGCAAGATTTCGGGAGTCGAATCGATAAACGGCGGGGCTCAGATGATACTCGCGAAGCACTCGAGATACGACGAATACTTGAAAATCCGGCATCACTCTTTGGAATTGGTAATCGTGCTCCAGACTGTCGTCAGGGCGAATTTTTTCGACCGGAACCATAAAGAATTCCGCGACTGCTAAACGCACGAAGACTGCCAGCTGCGCACTCATCACCTCAAACCCGGCGGAAAATGGGCGTTCATCCATGTCCGATCTGTTTTCAAGATGCTGACGCACAAGGCCCTTCTGAGTACCTAGCTTCTGAAGGTCGCGAATTGCGAGAGCAGTTGTTGCGACAAAGGCCAGACCGCCAATTGCGACGGACTGCATCAATGGCGAAAAATGTTGATCGTCGACGAAACTGGCTCTGATCCGGCCTGGCAGTGCAAAAACAATCGCAACGGTCAGAGCCAGCTTCAGAATCCGTGCCGAGTTCACGAATGCCAATTTTAAAATGCCTGCGTTCATCGGGTACGCTCAAGATGGTTTATCGGTGAGGCGACTCAGCCGTCTGCTGCGACGGTCAAGACTGTTCAGATCGATTGTTCCGATTCTGACGACTTAAAGATCGAACGCAACAGTGACTGTTTCAATCCTGCATCAGATACATGTGGTAGGTTCAGAGTGCGGTGATGCGTTTGTCGTCAGGTTTCTGATGGCCCCGTTTGTCAGTGAGCCACGAATGATCCGAGTTCAGGGACTCTTCAAGGAATTCGACGACCCCAGAAGCGGGATCTTCCGCGCGCTGGACAATGTGTCGTTCGAAGTGCGTCCGGGAGAAATCTACGGACTGCTGGGGCCCAACGGTGCAGGCAAGACGACTTGTCTGCGAATTCTGAGTACAGTGCTGCGGCCGACTCGAGGTCTTGTGGAAGTCGACGGCATCAACGTCGTTCGCAACCCGGAAGGTGTTCGTTCCCGCATTGGGTTTATGTCCTGCAACACGGGCATTTATGACCGCATGACCGCGTGGGAAATGGTGGAGTACTATGGTCGGCTCTACGGAATCCCAGAAGAAAAATTGCAGGCTCGAATCACCGAACTCTTCAACGTCCTGCAGATGAATGACATTCGCGATCGGTTGGGCGGCAAGATGTCGACCGGGATGAAACAGAAGGTTTCGATTGCTCGTACGATTGTTCATGATCCGCCGGTCATCATCTTTGACGAACCAACCTCCGGACTGGATGTCCTTGTCGCGCGGGCGGTGCTGCAGGCTGTATCGTCTCTGCGAGATCAGGGTAAATGCATCATCTTTTCTACTCACATCATGCGTGAAGTCGAGAAGCTGTGTAATCGCATTGGGATCATTCATCGTGGAAAGATCCTTGCGGAAGGGACGCTTCCGGAGCTGGCAGACAAATACCAGCAGCCTGATGTCGAAGAATTGTTCTTTGACCTGATACAGCGTCGTGAAGAAGAGGTTCGTAACTCCGGGGCAAACTCGGAAGCCTGAGGATTTTGATGAGCTGGAAAAACATCAGACTTGTCTTTCTCCGCGAAGTGCGAGATCAGCTTCGAGATCGACGTACGCTGTTCATGATTACCATTTTGCCGGTGCTGCTGTACCCGATGCTGGGGCTGGGCATTGTCGAAATGATGCTGACCTTCAGCGAGCAGCCCCGCGTGGTTGTGATCCTCAATGCGGATGATTTGCCGACGTCTCCTGCTCTGTTGGACCAGTCCGGCATTGGTAAGGAATGGTTTGAAAACGGAACGGAAGAGACGTCAAAACTCCGAGTGCTGTCTGAGCGAACTCAAAAGGCTGGTGACGAAGAAAAGTCAGTTCGACGACCTCGACGTGGTGAAAAAACGGATGAAGAGTTACTGACTGTTGCTCATCAGCTGGCAGAAAAGATCGAGCGACTGCATGGGCTTCGTCCAGCAGACGACGCACCGACGAATTCAAATGCTGCCGCGCAATCGACAGGTGATACATCGTCTGAATCACAGACCAATTCCACAGTACCTTCGGCAAACGAAACGGCTGAAGCCGCATCGACGGAAGCGAAGTTGTCGGCTGCTCAGGATGAGATCAGCCAGCAGTTCGGGACCAGCGGTTTTCAGGTCCTCGTGATCATCCCGAAGGGCTATCGGGCCGCGATGGAAGCCATGCAGCGAGAGATTCAGACGTCCTCGTCGGCGACCACAGATGCCAGTGTAAAGACCGTTGCGACTCGAGTCCCACCGGTTCTGGTCGTACGAAACAGTGCGGACGATAAGTCGATGGTGGCGTTTGGACGAGTCCAGAAGGCTCTGCAATCGTGGGAAGATGCGGTTCGAAAATTCAGTTTTGAGCAGGCAGGCTTACCAAAAGAACTCCAACATCCCGCACGGTTGGCGTGGATTGAAGTGGCGCGTGAAGAACAGGTGGCGGCCAGCGTTTGGAGTAAAATGTTCCCGGCCTTACTGGTCATCATGGCGTTGACCGGAGCGTTTTATCCGGCGATTGACCTCGGGGCCGGCGAGAAAGAACGCGGCACGATGGAGACTTTGCTGATCAGTCCTGCCAAGCGAGTTGAATTGGTGCTCGGCAAGTTTGCCACAATCATGCTGTTCAGTACGGCAACAGCTCTGCTGAATCTGCTGAGTATGGGACTGACCGGGCAACAGATGTCAGCGGTGATGAGTGACGGAGTGGCCAATCGAGTGAGCCTCGACTTTCCGGGTTTAGCACCTCTGGCCTGGCTGGTAATTCTCCTGCTGCCGTTGTCTGCTCTCTTCAGTGCGTTGTGTCTGGCTTTGGCGACGTTTGCGAGATCGACGAAAGAAGGTCAATACTATCTGACGCCGTTACTGATGGTCGTGATGGGACTGACGATGTTCTGTCTGTCGCCGGCCGTTGAGATGACTCCGCTGTACAGCGTGATTCCTGTCGTCAATGTGGCGCTGTTGCTGAAAGGGCTGCTGCTGAACTCCGCGAGTTCCGGCAATCTGGTTGTGTATGCGATACCGGTTTTGATTTCGAGTATTGGTTACAGCATGCTGGCACTTTGGTGGGCGATTGAGCTTTACAACAGCGAAGATGTACTGTTCCGTGAAGCCGAGAAGTTGGACATTCGGATGTGGTTCAGGCAGCTCCTGCGAACAAAAGACGCAGTCCCTGCTCTACCAGAGGCCGGCTTTTGTTTTATTCTGATTCTGATGTTGCAGTTTGTTGCGATGACCTACATGAAGCCGGATCTCACACGCGGAGATCCCGGGCTGACGATGATGCGACTGATTGTGATTCAGCAGTTGACGATGATTGCCTGTCCGGCTGTCTTCATGGGCGTTTTACTGACAACCAGTTTGCGAGCGACGTTTCGGTTGCGTATGCCGTCCATAACAGCCATGGCGATTGGTGTTAGCCTGGCGGTTGTCGCCCATCCGCTCAGCGTCGAACTGAGTCAGTTTCTGGTTGAGCATCAGGTGTTTCCTGAACTCCCTGAGTCGGCTCGACAGGTCATGGGACTGATGAAGACCGGCGACAAGCCGACGTGGCTGCTTTTGCTTGTCTTTGCTGTGACTCCTGCCATTTGCGAAGAATTGGCGTTCCGTGGATTTATTCTCAGCGGGCTGGCTCGCGGCGGTCGACTGGCGATAGCGGTTGGCATCTCCAGCATGATGTTTGGAATCATTCACATGATTCCACAGCAGGCGTTTAATGCGGCGTTGTTGGGACTCGTCCTGGGACTGCTCGCCGTTTACAGCCGAAGTCTGTTTCCGGCGATGGCCTTCCACTTCTGCAACAACGCCATCGCCACGTTTCATGCAGGAGAAGGTGGCAGAATTGTGGCAGATGGAGTATTCTTTTCGCGAGATCCAGACGGCTTTCTGCGATACGAAGCTCCGTTGCTGATTCTGTGCGCGATCGCGGGTACTCTGATGATCGTCTATATGACAAAGATTGTCATTCGTGATCAGGATGCAAAACGACGAGGACTAGTGCCGGATTTTCGTGAACTTGTGGACGGTGAAGAGGTCGTTGCGTAACGAATTGCAGCCATCATTTAACGAATCGCAGGCTATGGAACGACGCACTACGAACAGGTGCGGGAATGACTTCAGGTGCGACGTCTGAGGCCGGGGCAATATTGATCGGCTCATGCATTCCTCGTTGGCGATTTAGTTGAGCAATCTCGCGATGAATCTCCATGCGTCTCGATTCTGCGGCGGCAAATGAGGGATCTGCACTGACGGCTTCGTCAAAGAGTTGCTCGCAATTGCGAAGAGAGTTTTCATAGACAATCATCGCGACTTGATACTTCGCTGTGGCTTCATCAACCGCCTGCTCAAAGTGCGGCAAGGCTTCGTCGGGCCGCCCACACCGAGCCAACGCCTGACCCAGCGCGTAGTGAATGTTTCGGTCTGAGGGATTTGCGGTGGTTGCGACTTCAAGAATCTGAACGGCTTCTTCCCATTGGTCGCGCGAGGCGTAAATCTTGGAAAGATGAACGGCAAGATGCGGTTGATCAGCCGCCAGTCGGATCACCTGCGACAACTGATCGTGCGAAGCAACTCCAACAGTCGCTGAATTCAGAGGGGTCGATTCCGCCAGCCGCGGCATTTTATCGAACGTTCGCACTCGGCTGAGTTCTCGGCCTGTCTGAGCCACGATCAGACAGTTCGGCACTTTCTCTTTCAGCTGGCGTACGCCGTCTTCCGTCACGCCCGTATTGATCACACTGAGTCCCTTGAGTTCCTTCAAGGTCTGAAGATGAATCAATCCTGCATCTGTGATTTGAGTGTTGTTCAGCGACAAATACCGCAGTTTTTCCCAGCGATCCGCTCCCGCCAGACCGTCATCGGTAATGTCGGTGTTGGAGGCATCGAGCAGAATGAGTTCCGATGCTCCCGCCAGCGAACGCAGGCCTTCATTGGTGATCTTCGTTCCTTTGAGCTTGAGAGCTCGCAGTTTTGGAAGGCTAAGCAAACCGGCCATCGAGGCATCATGAATTTCGGTGCCGGTAAGATCGAGCTCACGAACCTCTGGAAAGATCCCGACCGTCCGCAGCAGCGGATCGTTAATGCTGCTGAACGAAAGGTCGATCTCGACGATTGCTCCTGTTTCGTTGGGCTTGAGTTTTCCGCCGGACCGACGAAACGCTTCGACGACTTCTTCTTCTGAGAGAGGTTCAGGCGCTGGGTCTGCGGGTTCCTGTAGCGAATCCGGCATTTGAATGTCGGCGGCTGGCGGGAACGGACTTTCCGGGCTGTTGAATTCGGAATCGTGTCGGCCGATCTTCTGTAACGGTTCTATCAGTCCGTCATCGCTGGTTTGTGGCCCTTTCGAGCTGTCTTCTTCGACACGTTTTTCGGCCGCTGTTTTTTCTGCGATCTGCGAAGCTGGAAATCCGAACCGGGTCGCACGAGGCATTTCGCGGAAAGTCGACCGGCAGCCTGCAAGACTGCTCACCAGCATCAGCGTCCACAGGAGTGAAGCTGAGCGAAGTCGAATCGCTGAAATGTGAAGACCGAGAAAAGGCATCCGTGCGAATCTTTCAGGATCGTCCATGATCGTGGGCTGGCAAGCACTGCGCAGACGAATCTTTCTTCGGTTGCTTTGGTTTCGATCGCACAGACTCATGGGTTGGGGCAGGGAGATTCTTTGTCCATCGTGGACGTCGCGCTCTTTATGGCGGACGTACGGTTCTGGACAGATTCGCGGTTTGGTCTGATTTCATAGGCTCTGCTGCTTGAAGTCGAGACGTGTGACTCTTCATTTCAATCGCTACAGCCCGCACAGGTTAATACCCACCCCTGGCATGATGACATTCGGCAACAACCTGTTCCGACAGGGCAACAAATGCGGGCTATTTTTGCATGGGTTGAAATCTATCACTGATCTTTTATTCAGCGGTTCATGAAACGATCGTTTTGTGAATCGCTTCCCAACTTCTCAAAATAATGCCGGCAAACCTAAATCTTTCAGGCGCGTTTGTTCTCCAGACCAGAGTCATGTGGCTTGCCACGGCTTTGCTGTTGACGATCAACGACCGTTTATGGGGGCAGTCTGCCATCGAGATTCCTGCGATGGTGTTCTCCATTGATGAGAACAGCGAAGCGGGGACTGAAGTTGGTGCGTTGGCGGAGCTTTATCCGGAACTCAATCGTTTTCGCTTGTCGAGTCGATCTCGATCAACATTGTTTCACGTTCATCCGGATACGGGCGTGATTTCCACCAGAGACGGTGCAAAGCTTGATTTTGAAAAACGATCAACCATTACACTGACGATCATTGCTGATATTCGCGAGGAACAGGAAGACCCTTACCTTGCCGAGTTTGCCGAATCTCTTCGCGACGAAGGGTTTTCATCGAGAACTCTTTCCCGACTGATTCCACTGGAACAACGTATCCAGGTTCAGGTGTTGGTACGCGATGTCCTGGAAGCTGACGAAGTCCAGGCTGCTTCCGGCGATGTTAGCGGCATAGAAGTGCCTGCTGTCCTTGATGTGTCAGTGGTTAATCCTTCTGTTGAAGCTGCTCTCACTGAGAGTGGTTCGAAGGATTTCGTGAAGCCCGAGTTGGTGACACCTGAATCAAAGGTTGCGATCGGCGAAATGCAGACTCGGGAAGCCGGGGTTTCTGGTGTACCAGAGCCTTCGATGGCTGCGGAAGAAATCTCTACGGCCCCGGAGCCTGAGGTGCCGATGCCTTCAGATGTGCCTTCAAAGCTTCCGGAGTCGTCCGATGCGAATCGTAAGTCGCTGGCCCTGTCAGGATCATCGGGCCAGCGTGCGCTTCAATTGAATGCTGCGACTGCCGACGGTAGCGGAAAACTCACTCCGAACTCTACTGAGTCTGGCGCAGATCAGGCGCTGACGACAGCAGAAGGCGAAGAAGCTGAAATTGTCGTGCATCCACAGAAAACATTTCTGTTGCGCAGCATGGTGAGCCTGTTCATCGTTTTGGGAACAGCCTATCTGTTGCGTCATCGCTGGAAGGCTTTCAGGAAGTCGTTACCACAGCCTCATGAAGAGAAAGTGACTGAGCAGACGACGCCGAAAGAGCAGGATGTTTCCGCGGTCGAAACAACTCTGGAAGATCAGGAGGAACTGAAGGCTGCTGATGAGTTTGTAACGGAGCCGATTCTGGATGAAGTGTTCCCGCAGATCGAGCAGACACTGAAGTCCGTCATCGCACAAAAAGCTGACGAGGATCAAGGCGCAGCGTTTGATCCGGAATCACTGATTGATGATGATTACTTCAATGACGCAGACGGCCTGCAATCACTCAAGGCAAAGAATGCCAGGTTGGGTGATCGGCTGGAGGCGATTGCCGGGGCTGTCGAGTCTGCTCCGCAGGATCGACTGCCGATTGATGATCTCCTGACAGAGACGGCGACTCTATACGGTCGATCGGCAACAGCACGGCCCGAGGAACGTTCGTTGTTTGCCGCGGACTTCTTCCGCGATCAGGATCGTGAATTCGTGGAAGGATCGAGGCGGGAAGACCGTTCTGATTTCGCTCATAGCCCTACTCCGCATTCGACTTATAATGACGATTCTGCATCACCGGCGGAACCGCGCTGGAGTTCCGACTGGCCCGGCTATTCCGAAGAGACACCAGGTATTGCAGATCCAACGCCAACGACCGAAACGGTTGCTGCGTTGGCTGCGGATTCAAAGTCCGTTGAGGACCTTGAGACAACCGATGATAAGATTGCCAGTCTGCGGAATGAGCTGGCGGACTTGTTTGCGATCCAGAAGAAGGCTCAAGCATCGGAAGCCAAAGGAGTCGTCCTCGCTGATCCAGTCGTTCAGGAAATACCTGACACCGAAGACAGTACGAATAAGCCAGAGTCCTGCCCGGAGGAAACGCATCTGGAGTCCGTTGCTCAGTACTTGAGTCAGTTACTGGAGCGATCGAAGAAGGAAGAGGCGGCTGACGCAATCTTTGTGGACCGCAGAAAAGTCGGTGAGAAAACGCCGGGGAAATGGGATGGTGTTGATCGTCGCGGAGGTCAGAAGGCAAAGGCTCCTGTAAAATCTTACATTGAGTCTTACATGAGTGAGCACGCCGGTGAGCTGTCTCAGGATTCTGCCACAAAGAAATCTTCGGAGGCATCCTTAGACGAGACAGCTCGGCCAGAGGAACTTAGGCCGCCAGTCGAAAGAAGGCCGGTTGACGTTCAGGCGATTCGCCAGCACATGAATTCATTTCGCAATGTCGCTTCAAACTCCCTGGAACATGCCTTGGCATCTCATCGTATTCGTCAGGCCAAAGGTAAGGTGGCCGGGAGAACAACACTCGTGATTGGGCTGACTGTGGTCTCGGTGCTGGCGATCGCTACCAACTCGGCCATGAAGATCTACTTCCCTTCGCTGGGCTGGCTCATGGGATTGATCGTTTGTCTGTCCATTGCTGAGCTGATCCTTCGAGTAGAGGCCATTCGGAGAAATCGCCGTGAACTTCGTTATAGAATTCTAGACTCCGCAAAGAAGGTCGGCGAACGGTCTGATAAAGCCATCGCTGAGGGAATTTCCTTGACTGTAGATGCTCCCGTGACCCTATCCTGATTCAGGATCGGAGCCGCCTGCAGACACAACAACGAACATGCTAAAAGATGGGCATCCCTGTCCATCGAAACGCAGTGGAGGAAGGCCGTCGGACAAGAATGTCCAACCTACAGGTCGCGAACTACTTAAGGAAGTTCTCGATCGCATCCAGACCACGGGTCAGTGACTCCATTGACGCGGCAAAGCTCAGGCGAACATATCCGGGAGCACCGAACGCGTCGCCGCTGACGAGAGCCACGTGGGCTCGTTCCAGCAATGCAGTGCAGAAATCCGTTGCATTGGTTACCGGTTCGCCACCGCCGACGGGTTTGCCGAAGTAACTGCTGACGTTGAAGAATACGTAGAACGCTCCGCCTGGTTCAGCAAAGCTCAACCCCGGGATCGCTCGCAGTCGCGCGGAAACATAATCACGTCGCTTTGCAAATTCTTCGCACATTTCGGCCACGCATTCCTGTGGTCCGTTCAGAGCCGCCAGAGCGGCGTACTGAGAAACGCTGCAGGGGTTCGACGTCTGCTGACTCTGCAACTTGTTGATTGCGCTGCTGACGTTCTCCGGAGCCAGCGTCCAGCCGATTCGCCATCCGGTCATCGCGTACGCTTTGCTGACACCGTTAACAATGACGGTTCGCTTCTTCACTTCTTCGCCAAACGAAGCAAATGAGCGGAAGGTGTGACCACTGAAGATCAACTTGTCGTAGATCTCGTCCGAAAGAACGATGATGTCCTTTTCAACGGCGACTTTGGCAAGACCTTCCAGCATATCGACGGGATACACGCCACCCGTTGGGTTGCTTGGGCTGTTCAGCATCATCATGCGAGTCTTTGGAGTAATCGCCTTTCGGAATTGTTCTGGTGAAAGACAGAAACCGTCCTTCTCTTTCGTCTCAACCAGAACCGGCTTTGCCCCGACAAGTTCTACAAGTGCGGAGTAGCTGACCCAGTATGGCGTTGGAATGATGACTTCATCGCCCGGCTCGCAGCAGGCGACGAGAACATTATGCAGGCAGTGTTTGGCCCCGTTGGAGATCGTAACTTCAGACGGCTTGTAGCTGACTCCGTGGTCACGCTTGAACGCGTCGCAGATCGCCTGCTTGAGTTCAGCAATTCCGGTCGCCGCTGTGTAGCGAGTATGTCCGGCATCCATCGCAACTTTGGCGGCTTCGCGAATGTGCTGCGGAGTGATGAAGTCTGGTTCACCGACTGTAAACTCCAGCACGTCGATGCCTTTACTTCGCAGCTCACGCGCTTTCGCGGCGGCGGCCAGAGTTTCAGACGGCTTCAGATTGTTTACAAGTTCGGAAGTGTGCATGGTAGTTTGTGGGAAAGGGTGAAGATGTAGTTCAGGGGCAAGTGTATTGTTTCTGAAGCGAAACAAACCGGGCCAACAAAGTCGAGACCGCTCATATTAAAGTCAGGTTTGCGACCTTCGAGTCAGCTTTTTCCGGTGGTCCGGTCAGCTTTCACAGTACCAGAGTCTAGTAATGAACAGGACCTTTCGAAAAATCGGCCTTCGTCTGTTGTGGGATTTCTCAGAAATCTGCCGGGAAATTCACGGGGGTTACACCTTTAGGTCCGTTTCTGCGGGTCCGAAGGTGACGAATTCGTGTCAAACCGGGATCTGACGAAAGCATCTGACACTGCGGATGGCTATCTTTCGCAGAAAATAATGCAGGATCGAGTACTGTTTTCCAAAAATCCACAGCCGTGCAGATCGCCGAAATTTTTGAATCTATTCAGGGTGAAGGACCGTGGGCCGGAACACAATCGTTGTTCATCCGGACCTCAGGATGCAACCTGCGCTGTTGGTTTTGCGATACGCCGTACACATCGTGGAAGCCGGAAGGCACCGCCTGGTCACTGGATCAACTGGCTCGACGTGTCGCTGAATGCCAGGCACCGGATGTGGTTCTGACCGGCGGTGAGCCGATGCTGATCCCGGATTTGGTGGCGCTCACAAGGAAGTGTCATGAGTTGGGACGACGAGTGACCATCGAGACAGCCGGAACTGTCGATCAGCCGGTTGAGTGCGATCTGATGGCGATCAGTCCAAAGCTCAGCAATTCCGTTCCTGACGATCCCCAGTGGCGTGATCGGCATGAGCAGGCAAGATTTCGGCCTGAGGTGATACGGACACTGTTGTCTCGCTATCGCTGCATCCTGAAGTTTGTCATTGATCGTCCTGAGGATGTCGAAGAAGTCATTCGCTGGATGTCAGAGATTCCTGAAGCAGAGCCTGATATCGTGTGGCTGATGCCGCAGGCCAGAACACGAGAACAACTCTCAGAGAAGTCCGATTGGCTGCGTCGACTCGCGCGGCGGCATGGTTTCAATTATTCATCTCGGCTGCATATTGAAATGTTCGGCAATGTCCGCGGCACATAGTTCGCGTGATTATCCCGGCTGTCACGACCAATCTGACAAGGTGGTGGTTTCAACGTCGGGTCCTGACTGCTATCAGCCGGAACGCGTCAGCGTGTTGGAGATTTGGTCGTGTGTTGAGCGTATTCGTTTAACGGCGAGCCGCAGGCGTAGGCAAACAGGCGTAGGCAAAATCGGGTAACGACGCCTATGGTTTGCTGTTAAACAATGAACTCAAGAGACCATTAACGTCCGATTTGCGACTTCGATTTGAGTCGGCCCCGTTTGTTTCAGTCGTTGTGGACAACGCCTGCTAGCAGCACCGAAAAACTTGTTTCCCGTGCGATAATGGCTGGGTCAACAAGAATTTCAGACAAACTCCACCCGGAGAACGCTCTTTCGAGCCTGAAAAAGTTCGTGAGCGGCAACGTCAGAAATTTCAGCAACTGCTTGCCATTGCTCGCCTGGAAGCGGACAATTCGCACCGACCTGCGGGGAGTCTTCAGGAACTCCGGCAGTGTATAACCAATTTGGCAGGGCCTGTGTGATGTATTCGATGACTCGATGGTCAATCATCCTTGTGCTCCTCATGCCTGTACTCAATTGGCCTGCGAACGAAGTTTACGCAGACGAGGATTCGCTGTTTCTGCAGATCGGAAAGATGATCGGCGGTGCGGTTCGAGGCGAAGCTGAGCCTGACGTTGCTGTTCGAGCGATGCCGGCGAATGAGGCTGTTCTCAAGCCGGGCGACCAGGATCGGCAGGACTTCCAGAAACGGATTCAAGCCTGCAGTGATACCGTCGAAGCCTGGGTAAGTTCCACTTGTGAGGTTTCCGAAGAGCAGAAAGGTCGGCTGAAGGAAATCTTTGCTGCTCAGGTGGCCAGTGACATTGAAGCATTCGGCAAAGGTCAGGATCCTAATCAACAGAATCGAGCATTCCCGAAAACCTTTGTGCTGCTGTTTACTCGCAAGGATGGAATTGCGTCTAAGTTTTCGGAGAACATTTTTCGGACTCTGCGAAAAGATTTTTTGACGCCCGAGCAAGTCACGAAGTTGGATCCGGCATTAGCTGAGCGTGAGACGTTTCATCGCGAGGCCTATATCAATTTTGTGGTGTCGATGATTGATAAAGAACTCTTCCTGGCCACAGCGCAGCGTGACGCTCTGCGAGCACATTTACATGAGCGGAAGAAGGCCATTACGCATCCCATGTATTCGTTTCAGCCACAGGATTACTATCTGCCATACGAGTCCCCGTCGACGCTCCTTTCTAGTGTTCCAGGCAAGAGCATTCTGGATCCTCCACAGAAGAAGCGACTGGCGGATCTTACCGGCACTGACCCGAATAATGCGAATGTCAACTTTCAGGCGGAAGAGGGTGTTGAGGGCTGGTACAAAAAAATGCATCAACTCGGGTCAAAGCAGCGGGATCTTTATCTGCGAGCTGCAGCGGTGCGAATCGCGTGGTATCAGAAGGAACTACAGCTTTCTCCCGAGCAAGTCGACCACCTTACGATTGCCAGCAAAGGTGCGGCAATTCGAGCGTTGGCCGATTGGAAGGAGAGCACCGAGCAGACTTTCGAGCAAATGCAGCAACATTTGGCTCAGGCAGGCGGAAATTTTGGATTTGGAGCCAACCCAATTGATACAAGGGCCATCGACAAAAATGAGATCTGGTCAGAAGCTTTGAAGACGATGACAGAAGGAACGTCCAATGGCGGGATGATCGAGCGAGCCGCCTCCCTGAAAGCTTGCAGGAGCGCATCTCTGCTGGCTTTATTTGATGAAGAATTATGGCTGACTCCGGATCAGCGCAAAGCGCTGGTATCGCATTTTGAAAAATCGATCCCGGAATCAGAACAGTCGCTTCAATATCAGGACTATATCCGCGAAATCGTGTTGATGGCTCATCCGCTGTTTCTGACCAACGAAAAGAAACGCAACGAAGTTCTTTCGCCGCCTCAGCAGGAAGTGTGGAAGGTCATGCAATCCTTCTTTAACTACCAGAATCAGAACAATTATGTGCAGATCCAGTTGAGAAACAACAACGGCAATTTCGGGTTTCAGATTGGACAGTAGTAGCAGCTATCGAGATCAAGCGTGGAGCCAGTCTCCTCCGGACAACAGTAATCACAGACCATTGACAGGAAACCGATGTCTTCCACAACAACTGCCGTTTCGCCTCTTCAGTCCGATGATGTCGCCGCAATTGATGAATTGCGAGATGTCTACCGAAAGCTCAAGGCGGAGCTGTCAAAGATTATTGTGGGACAGGAACAGGTTATCGAACAACTCTGCATCTGCCTGTTTGCTCGCGGACATGCCCTGCTGATGGGTGTTCCCGGACTGGCCAAGACCTTGCTGGTCAGTCGTGTGGCCGAGACGATGTCGCTGAGCTTTAGTCGCATTCAGTTCACGCCGGACCTGATGCCGATGGACATCACCGGAACAGACATCCTGCAGGAAACGTCTGACCGTCGGCGTGAGTTTGAATTCGTTAAAGGCCCTGTGTTTGCAAACATCGTGCTGGCTGACGAAATCAATCGTGCTCCTTCAAAGACTCAGGCCGCGATGCTGGAAGCGATGCAGGAACATCGAGTCACCGTCGTGGGACGGCCCTACCCTCTTGAACCGCCTTTCTTCGTCCTTGCGACGCAGAATCCCGTCGAGCAGGAAGGAACGTATCCGCTGCCCGAAGCGCAGTTGGACCGGTTTATGTTTCTGATTACGGTCGATTATCCCTCACGCTCAGAAGAGCTGGAGATCGCTCGCACCACAACCGGTGGCTCAGTACCAAAGCTGGACCACATTCTGGACGCAGCAACGGTGCTGAAATTTCAGGACCTTGTGCGACGTGTTCCTGTTCCACAGCATATTTATGAGTTCGCTGTCGATCTGGTCCGCAGGACTCGTCCGAAGACAAAAGAATCGCCAGACTGGCTGAAGCCGCTTGTTTCCTGGGGCGCTGGTCCGCGAGCTGTCCAATACTTGATTCTTGGTGCGAAGGCGCGGGCCGCTTTGACCGGAAGCTACATGGCTCGCCTCGAAGATATCATAGCCGTGGCTGAGCCTGTGTTGACTCATCGAGTTCTCACGACCTTCAACGCCGAGTCCGAAGGCATTACCAGCAACGATATTGTTTCACGGTTGGTGGAGGAGCTGAACGCGGAACAGGTTGGGTAGAACGCAGGCAACCCCGTCGACGGAGCAACGGGTGTACCGCACGCCCGTCGCTCCGCCGGCGGGATTTTTCGGCGTTCACTGGCTGATTTTTGGAACACGGTCTTTACCACGAACACGCCAACATCATGCGAAACTTTGTTGATCCGAAAGTCGTTGCTCGTCTGCAGGGTTTGGCCCTGGATGCCAGAACTCCGATGATCGGCAGCGTTTCCGGACGCCATCGCAGCCCGACTCGCGGGTCCAGCCTGGAATTCTCTGAATATCGCAAGTACGTCCCCGGTGACGATACGCGACGTCTCGATTGGCGCGCCTGGGGACGCAGCGATCGCTTCTATATCAAAGAGTACGAAGCCGACACAAACCTGCGATTATGTCTGGTCGTAGACGTCAGCGGATCAATGAATTTTGGGCCTGATGGCAGTCGCGAAGAAGGCACAACGAAACTGGATTACGCTCGTCGCCTTGCCGGGACCCTGGCTTATCTGGCGTCTGGACAAGGTGATGCAGTCGGACTGTATTCAGCCGGCA
>CAIXQV010000168.1 GCA_903921605.1 uncultured Planctomycetaceae bacterium
CGATCGCGTGAAGCGATGAGCCGTGCGGTGACTTTATCAGCCCGTTCCCTGTAAACAGAGTCAATTGCGGCCCATGTGCCGTGGAGAGACAAAAGAGGAATGTGACGGAGCCTGTATGCTCTGGCAGCCCAGACTTTTCGTTGCACCTGAGCTGTTTGCCCCTCCAGAATCATTCGATTCAGTTCTATGTCTTCGGTATCTCTGAGTCGAAAATCCCAGTCGCGAGGATATCCGATCCAAAGTGCATCTCCGCGAGATTCAGCCGGATGAAGAACGGCCTCATTGAAACCTGACAGACTCAAAACGACATCAAACTCTGCTCCCAATGTTTGAAAATAGGCCAGGGTCATCGCAAGTTGCGGTTCCCGGAACCCTTCCTGAGCGAGGCAAACAATCCTGATTTCTTTATCAGGCAGTCTTCTGGACAGTTCATTCCGCAGTGTTTCCGCGGAAAACGTACAGAGGTCCCTGGCCACGGAGCCGCCCGTAATACCAAGGATAACTGTATTCGATGATCGCTTCAGCAATGGTCCGTCAATTTGCCAGAAACCATAGGCGTTGCTTTTGGAATTCAGAGTCGGATCGATAACCAACCCCACATAAGGATGCAAAACACTTGTACGAGCGGCTCGTCGATCAGGACTCTCGTTGTGAATAACGTTGTGCTGGAGATCGATCAAGGCACTGAAATTCAGGTCGGGGCGATAGAATGCATACCCAACGTGCAACGCGATTTCAGCCGTCACCAGGGTGAACATCAGGACGACGATCACACGGATCGCCAGTCTTCGCCAGGACCTCTTTTGTTGTGGAATAGTTGACAACATTGACAGTACTTCAGACCCAAAACCCGATCAGCCTTAAGGGGTAATACAGTTTGCATCATTCTCGGATTACCCAGGTTTGGCAAGTGCGAAAGCATTCCTAAGCCTAAGGAACAGTACAGACCTGAGCAGTTTCACCTCTTTCTATCGAAGAGCCCTTCACATTCTGTCTCACCCGGCCTGCTCTGCGTAGAAGCAGGGAATCGGCCCCAACCGACATCGTCAAACCAATTGCAGACCTGACGCGACGATCGGCAGCAGCCCACTCTGGCCGCAGAACCCAGCCTCAAAAAACATCACGGCCTCGCCCCTTGCGTCCATGAGCCGCAACTTCTTGGCGTGGTCAGTTCCTTTGGCGGTCTTTGCCGACCCGCGAACAGTCATTGATTGAGCGGATCTGTACAACCACAGAGAATTTGCAAACTTCGCACCGGATCAATCACAGATCAGGTCAGACGGTTTGCATCCATGTCCGCAAGTGAACAAGATGCACGAGGTTGCACCGTTTCCCGAGAAATAACCTCGCGATAATTATTCTTCAAGGGTACTCGGCGACGTGCGGACTTCGAAACCCTCCCGTAGACTTCCGAAAACAATAAGCGTGCAGACGACTTGTGTTGATGGTCTGTTCTGTGAACTCCGTTGAACGGAAATTGCAGAACTCGACCGGCGCATGAGTTCGTTTGCACATACAATTAAAGACAAGAGGACTCGTGCTTCGTTGATCGAAAGACTCGATTGATAAGCTGCGCGTCTGATGATGATGAATTACCGATGGACACTCCTCAGTTCAAAGCGCCCGTTGCGGCCAAGCCCGTTGAAAACCTGGAAGTCAAGGACGCTCAGGTCATCTTCACCAACGTCTGGAACACGTTGGAAGAAGAGTTTGGACATGAGAATCTTCGCTTCTCCAAAGAACTGATTCTTCTGGGAGGAGCCCCGGGGTCGGGAAAAGGCACCAACACCGAATTCATTATGAAGGCCCGGGATTTAACCTGCGAGCCGATCATTGTCAGTTCTTTGCTGACCACTCCGCAGGCTGAACGCATCAAGCAGGCGGGCGGGATGGTCGGGGACCGTGAAGTCGTAGAATTGGTATTTCGCAAACTCCTGGAACCCGAGTACCGTGACGGTTGTGTGCTCGACGGGTTTCCTCGAACTCGTGTCCAGGTGGAATGCCTAAACATGCTGGTCATGAAAATGAACCAGCTCTATCTCGAGTACCGCGAAACTCCGCTGGCGATCAATTTCCGCAAACCTACGATTCACGCGATGGTCTTGTTCGTCGATGAGACCACCAGCATCGAACGTCAGCTGAGTCGCGGGCGTGAAGTTCTGGAGTGGAACAAGAAAGCTCTGGCCGAAGGAAATCCACTGAAGGAAGTCCGAGTCACGGACTTCGACCCGGAAGCCGCCAAACGTCGCTATCGTGTTTTCAAAGATGAAACGTGGGAAGCTCTGCAGTCTCTGAAGGAGATTTATCACTATCACTTCGTAAATGCTCAGGGCTCCGTCGAAAGTGTCGAACGGAATATTCGTGAAGAGCTGGACTACCAGTCATCACTGGAACTGGATCCGGAAACTTACGACGCCGTTCGTCAATTGCCCATCGCCAGCGACTTGATTACTCACGCGCGGCAGGAGCTGGTGCGACGCATGGACAGCTATCAGCTGGAACAACGAACGCTGTTCCATAAAGTGATCAAGCTGATTGAGGATCGATTTATTCCGATCGTCATTCGCCATGCTATTCCGGGGCTGGCCATTGTGAACTCAGAGGACCCCGTGTTCGATGATCCTTCGGCTCTGGCTATGGTGATCGATATCTTCGCAGAACGTGGTTATCGAGCCATCGTGAACGTGAACCGTGCAGAGATTCCGGAGAGCGTCAATTTGCAGACCGGTCGCATCACGTGTTCCACAAAACGCATTTACCGGTTTCAGATTCGCTTTCAGGGCTCGGAGATTCGTCGCGGCGGGAGATAAGGCAAGAGCACACAATTCGAAAAGTAGCAGACATGGTCCAAATGCCGTAGCCTTGCGAAAGGATCGTTAGTGCGGACAGTATTCGATTTCGCCTTTGACTTTGACAGAATTTGACTCCCATTGGGCGTTGAGCCGGCATCTTCGGTGATCGTCAGTAAACGCTTAATCATCCCCGACACAGCAACGGAGATCTTAAGGATGCAGACTGCGAGCGACTCTGTGAAAACGATTCCTGGGCAAGGGGCAATGAAGCGGCCATGCATGCTGGCCGTGGTCATCTTCCTGATGATCGCCGCAGGGACAAGCTCCGCTCAGACGATCATCGCCGACGAACGCCCCGCGCTGCCTCGTAGTCAGCCCGTTGAGCCCGAGAACACTTCCGGGACCTTTGCGCTGAAGGACGGGTTCACGATGCAACTGGTCGCTGCGGAACCGCTGGTCACCGATCCAGTAGCCGGAGCATTCGACGAAGATGGACGGCTCTATGTTGTGGAAATGAACGACTACCCTTACACCGATAAATCCACCGACAAGCCAAACGTGGAACGAACCGGTGACCTGCCTATTGGTAAGGTGCGACTTCTCGAAGACACAGACAACGACGGCGTCTTCGACAAAAGCCAGATCTTTGCTCGCGACTTTTCCTGGCCCACCGGCATCGCTGTCTATCGTGGCGGCATCTTTGTCGCAGCAACTCCTGACGTGTGGTATTTGAAAGACGAAGACGGCGACGGTCAGGCCGATACTCGCACAAAGATCTTCTCCGGCTTTCGCAAACTTAATGTTCAGGCGGTCGCCAACAATCTGATCTGGGGACTCGATCACAGGATTTACGGAGCGGGCGGCACAAACGGCGGCAAGATCATCAACGGTATCAACGAGTCGGTGCCTGCTGTCACAATCTCACGCAACGACTTCTGTTTCGATCCAACGAATCCCGCCTTTGAGTTGCTCTCCGGAGGTGCTCGCTTCGGCAACACGTTCGACGACTGGGGCAATCGTTTCATCTGCAATATTCGCAATCCGATTCAGCACATTGTTTTGGCTCAGCAGGCCGTGGTTCGCAACCCGGCCTTGAACGTCGGTAGCCCAATGAATGATGTGGCTGTAGCCGGCGACCAGATTCCAGTATTCCGCAGCAGCCCGCCTGAACCGTGGCGAGTCGTCAATGCCGCACGACTGTCGAATCAGGGCGATCCACGCATGCCGCGCAGTGAAAAGAATGCGCAGGGGTTTATGACGTCGGCATGCGGAGTCACGATTTATCGGGGCGATGCGTATCCGGCGGAATTTCGTCAGCAGGTGTTTCTGGCGGAGGTTGCTGGCAATCTGATTCATCGTCAGCAAATGAAAGCCACCGGAGCCACGTTTACTTCACAGCGAATGGACGACAAGTCCGAGTTTATGACTTCAACCGACAATTGGTTTCGCCCGGTCAACTTTCTGCATGCACCGGATGGAACGCTTTATGTGCTGGATATGTACCGGGAGACGATTGAGCATCCGTGGTCGATGCCCGACGATCTTAAAGCGTTGCTCGATCTGGAGAATGGGCGAGATCGTGGCCGTATCTATCGCCTGACGCCGCCGTCCTTTGAACGACGCGTGAGTGCTAAACTCTCCTCGGCGACAACCTCGGAGCTTGTCAGCCTGTTGCAGCATCCCAACGCGTGGCACCGCGAGACTGCTCATCGTCTCTTGTTTGAGCGACAGGACAAGTCCGCGTTGCCCTTGCTGCAGGCGATGTTAAGTGAGACCACGACTCCGCTGGGGAAGGTTCATGCCTTGTGGACTCTGCAGGGTTTTTCACAGTTGGATGAGGCTCTGCTCATCTCGGCTCTTCGCGATAGCGCGGCCGAAGTTCGCGAGCAGGCTGTTATTCTGGCAACTCGCAAGCGCACAGCAGATGAGAACAACAAGGCCGCGCTGTACTCAAGCGTTGTCCATGCCGAATTGCTGCGTTTGGCAACTGACGAATCCCCTCGAGTTCGCTTTCAGGTCGCTTTGGCGCTGGCTGATCATTCCGATGCGGCCAGCTTAGAGGCTCTGATGGCTATCGCTCGACGAGATGCCGCAGATCCGTGGATCGTGATTGCGGCATTAAGTTCTTCGCGTGAACTGGCTGCTCGTCTGCTGGATCAGGTGCTGCAGGATC